>JAFIHP010000304.1 GCA_017849335.1 Actinomycetales bacterium
CCAGGACCGCTGCCGCGGCTGGCGCATGTGCGTGTCCGGCTGCCCGTACAAGAAGGTCTACTTCAACCACCGCACGGGTAAGGCCGAGAAGTGCACGATGTGCTACCCGCGCATCGAGGTCGGCATGCCCACGGTCTGCTCCGAGACCTGCGTCGGCCGGCTGCGCTACATCGGGCTGTTCCTGTACGACGCCGACAAGGTCACGGCGGCGGCGTCCGTCGAGAACGAGCACGACCTGCTCGAGGCCCAGCTGGACCTGCTTCTCGACCCCGAGGACCCGCAGGTGCAGGAGGCAGCGCGTCGCGACGACATCCCGGAGGACTGGATCGACGCCGCACGGCGCTCGCCGGTGTACCAGCTGGCCAAGGTCTACCGGGTGGCCCTGCCGCTACATCCGGAGTACCGCACGATGCCGATGGTCTGGTACGTGCCGCCGCTCTCGCCGGTCGTCGACGCGTTGCGCGAGACGGGTAACGACGGTGAAGACCTGGGAAGTCTCTTCGGCGCGCTCGACACGCTGCGCATCCCGATCGAGTACCTCGCGGAGCTGTTCACCGCGGGCGATCCCGGGCCGGTGTCAGCGTCGCTGCGGCGGCTGGCCGCGATGCGCGCCTACATGCGCGACATCAACCTCGGGCGCGAGCCGCGGCCCGAGATCCCGGCGGCCGTCGGGATGGACGAGGAGACGCTGTACGAGATGTACCGACTCCTCGCCATCGCGAAGTACGAGGACCGTTACGTCATCCCCAAGGCACACGCGGAGACAGCGCGGGACCTGGAGGAGCTGGCGTGCGCGGTGGACTACGGCGAGAACTCGGGCTCGGCCTCCGGCCCGTTCGGGGAGGTCTCGGGCCGTCCGGTCCCCGTCGCGGTCGAGACGTTCCACGCACTCAAGGAGCGGCAGACGACCGAGGTCATCATCCCGGTCGAGGCCGTCCGGGTGAACCTGCGCAACTGGGACGGCCTGGGAGGCCGCGATGAGTAGCACCAAGACCGGCGACCGCAGCGTCGCCGCCGCCCGCCTGGCCGCGTCGTGGCTGTTGGCCTACCCGGACGAGCGGCTGCTCGGACAGCTCGACCTGATCTCAGCCGTCGCCGACGAGCTGCCGGCGGCGACCGCCGACCCGATCCGGGCCTTCCTGGGCCACCTGGCCGAAACCCCGCTGCGCGAGGTGCAGGAGCACTACGTCGTCGTCTTCGACATGAAGCGCAAGGCGTGCCCATACCTCACGTACTGGACCGACGGCGACACCCGCAACCGCGGCAGGGCGATCCTGCGCTTCAAGCAGGCCTACCTCGACGCCGGCTACGACATCGGCGGGATCGAGCTGCCCGACCACCTCGCCGTCGTGCTCGAGTTCGCCGCCATCGGCGACGTGCTCATCGGCGAGGCGCTGCTCGCGGAGCATCAGGAGGCCATCGGTCTGCTGCGCGAAGCACTCTCGGGGATGGGGTCGGCGTACGTCCATGTCATCGACATCGTCGTCGCGACCTTGTCGGAGCCGACCGCCGAGGTGCGGGAGCGGATGGCGCAGCTCGCGGCCAGCGGTCCCCCGACCGAGACCGTCGGGCTGGAGCCCTTCGGCGCACTGCTGACCCTCGAGCCGAGCGGAGCACGGCGATGACCGAGCCCTTGACGACCGCCGACATCCTGCTGTGGGTCGCTCTGCCCTACGTCGCGATCGCGGTCTTCGTCACCGGGACCCTGTGGCGCTACCGGTACGACAAGTTCGGCTGGACGACGCGGTCGTCGCAGATCTACGAGGGCCGGCTGATGCGGGTCGCGAGCCCGCTCTTCCACATCGGCATCCTCGCGGTGCTCGTGGGGCACGTCGTCGGCCTGCTCATCCCGGAGCAGTGGACCCACGCGGCCGGGATCAGCGAGCACACGTACCACCTCATGGCGGTCGCCATGGGCTTCGTCGCCGGGGCGCTGACGCTGTTCGGCATCGTCATGCTGATCTATCGGCGCCGGACCAACGGGCCGGTGTTCGCCGCGACGACCCGCAACGACAAGACGATGTACGTGTTCCTGACGGCGGCGATCCTGCTCGGGCTGCTGACCACGCTTGTCGGGTCCGGTGTCATCGGCGACGGCTACAACTACCGCGAGACCGTGTCGCCGTGGTTCCGGTCCATCTTCCTGCTTCAGCCCCAGCCCCAGCTGATGGCACAGGCACCGCCGTCGTTCCAAGTGCACGCCGTTGCGGGACTGTGCGTATTCATCATCTGGCCGTTCACCCGACTCGTACACGCGTTCAGCGCACCGGTCGGCTACCTGTTCCGTCCCTACGTCGTCTACCGGTCACGTGGGGTACACGACGCGGGAAGCCGCACGCCTCGTCGCGGCTGGGAACGCGTCGGAAGCTGAGTCCGACCGGACTGCCTCTTCCATCGTTCGAACGGGCGATAGTCACCACCGGGGACGTCACCGGTGGTGGTGGGTTTTCGGCCGTGAGCATGGCGGTGTCCACGACGTTGAAGGCCGGGAGTGTCAGAAAGTCGGTGTAACTGGCCATCGTCGTGGTGTCAGTAACTCGGCTTGAGGATACGGCCTTCGAAGGTGACGGTGAAGGCGTTCAAAGGTTGCTTCCATCGGTTCATCCACCTCTGTCTGCCCTTGCCGGTGGGGTCCAGGCTGCGGACGGTGAGGTAGACGCACTTGAGCGCGGCGTTCTCGGTCGGGAAGTGGCCTCGTGCTCTGACCGATCGCCGGAACCGGGCATGGATGGACTCGATCGCGTTGGTGGAGTAGACCACGGAACGGATGTCGACGACGCTTGAAAACTGGACAGTTCCGACGGTGAAAAGTGAACACTCGACGATTGGAGAGTGATCACTTTGGAGGACTGGGCTTTGATCCGCGGGTTGGCTGCGGATGGGGTGCCGAAGGCGGTGATTGCCAGGCGGTTGGGGATCTCGCGTGTCGCGCGTCATCCTTCGTGGCAGGCCGGTTAGGAGAGGATCGGCTGTCGTCGAAGGGAGCCGATCTCGATGTCCCGGCCGCCGGTGATTCCGGCTGAGAAGAAGATCCGGATCGTGATGTCGATCTTGTCTGGTGAGGTGTCGATCGCGGAGGCCGCGCGCAAGGAGAAGGTGTCCGAGCAGTCGATTGGCCGGTGGAAGGCGGAGTTCCTCGAGGCCGGCAAGACCGCGCTGGTCGCTGGGAAGACAGGTCCGTCGAGTCGGGAGCAGCAACTGGAGGCTGAGGTCGCGGACCTGACCCAGGCCCTGGGTGAGGCCGCGGTCGAGCTGCGGGTCTGGAAGAAGAGCGCGGAGGGCCGGCTGGGCCCTTCGAAGACCTCGAGGTAATCCGCGTCGATGCGGGCATGCCGACCGCGAGGTTCTGCTCGGTGATCGGCGTGCCCGAGCGGACGTGGCGGCGGTGGCAGGCCAAGGCGCGAGCGGACCGGCCGACGAAGGGCCCCTGGCCGAAGCCGGTCCGCGAGATCGCGAAGGCGACGATCGTGGCGCACGCCGAGAAGCACGTGGCGTGGGGGCATCGCAAGATCTGGGCGATGACCCGCCGCGATGGCGTGCAGGCGTCGCCGTCGACGGTCCTGCGGGCCCTGCGGGATGAGAACCTGTTGCAGGCCGCGGACTATCAGCGTGAGCGTCGCCAACTGGCCGGGGCGCGCAAGGCCGCGTTCCTCGTCCCCCCGACGGGCCCGAATCAGGTCTGGCAGCTGGACTTCTCCGACTTCGAGACGATCGCCGGCGGGACGTGGCGGATCGCCGGCTGCCGGGACTACTGGAGCACGTTCGAACCGCCCTGGCACATCTCCCCGACCGCGAACCACATGGACGCGATCGAGGCCGTCGAACTCGCGCTGGCCGAGTACGAGCGACTGTTCGGACACCCGCTCATCGACGACTGCCCGATCAACATCGAGACGGGGGAGATCCTGCCCGTGGTCACGCTGGTCACCGACAACGGAGGGCCGTTCCGGGCGTTCCGCTTCGAGACGTTCATCAGCCAGCACCCCGAACTGCGACACGTTCGCACCCGCGTGCGGTCACCGGGCCAGAACGGCTCGCGTGAGCGCGGCTTCGAGTCCCTGAAATACGAGCGGCTCTACCTCGAGGAGATCCACGACGGCCTGGACCTCGCTCGGCATGCCGAGGACTACCGGATCGAATACAACACGATCAGGCCGCACGAGGCCCTCGCCTGGAACAGCCCCCTGGACGTCCACCTGAGCCTGGTCGACCCCTCGACACCCAACTTTCCCGAGCCCGAAATCCTGCCAACTCCTTGACGCGGGACAACCGAAGCCATCGGACGCTCAAGCGACGGACGAACGTACGTGTGGGCCGCCGCTGAATCGGGCGCTCTCGAACCCGAGCGACGCCACCTGCGAGAGATCGCGTTCCCGGAGCAGTCCAGCGACGTGCGTGGCTACTGGAGAGCGGCCGTGGAGCCGGTAGGTCGCCGTTGAGAGCAGACGCCTGCGACGACTGGCAGTGTCTGGCGCACCATGGCACACAGTGACGTCCGGCGAGTGCGCCCATGAGCCGGTGGGCGCCGGACGCACAGGGCCGACTCGAGGATGCGGCGTTGTCGTTGTTCGCCGAGCGCGGCTACAACGACACCACCGTGGCGGACATCGCCGAACGCGCTGGCCTGACCCGACGCTCATTCTTCCGATACTTCCCGGACAAGCGGGAGGTGCTGTTCGCGCGCAGCGCATCCCTGACGAAACTGTGGGAAGACACCATCACCCATGCCCCGAAGGACGCCACCGCGGTCGAGGCCGTCGGGGCCGCCCTGGCAGCGACGGCGGAGATGTTCGCGAACAGGAAGAAATTCGTCTCCAAACGCCAGGCGATCATCAACGTCACCCCGGAGCTGCAAGAGCGCGAGCTGGTGAAGCTGGCTTCTATGGCCGACGCCACCGCGGTGCTGCTCCA
Organism: Actinomycetales bacterium; assembly: GCA_017849335.1. GTDB lineage: Bacteria > Actinomycetota > Actinomycetes > S36-B12 > S36-B12 > UBA10649. The sequence continues at coordinate 4,912 of JAFIHP010000304.1, forward strand.
GGAGCGCGGCGTCGATGAGGACGTTGCGCGGCTGGTCGCCCACATGGGAACCACGGTTCTGCGGATCGGTTTCGACCGCTGGGTCGAACCCGCGAACAAGCTGGCCCTTGCGACGATCCTTCAGCAGTTGCTCGAGGTAGGCGACGGCGTAGTCGCCACGCCCAGCAAGCCACGACCCCGCCGTCGAGCCACAGTCGCCTGACCGAACCGATCTCGGGCTCGGACTAGCCGCGACGGCCCAAGCCCGGGAACAGCGCCACGGCATTGTCGAACTCAACGAGCTGACGCTCGCCCGGCTCCAGCGCCTCCAGCAACGGAGCGGGATCCCCACCCGGGGGGTCCACGGGCCGCCGAAGGGCCAGTCCGTCCCCAGCAACAGGTGCGACGGTGACGTGGTGAGCTTGAGTGCGGCGAGTGTCGGAGGAGCCATCGACCGGGTCAGGTCGTAGTAGAGACCACTCAGCGCGTCGGCGATGCTGAAGTCGGGGTCGTACATCACCTCAGGCATCGGCGGGGATTCCCCTAGCCGAACGATTCCGAAGCCCTGCCCAATCGCTCGGACGGCCTGGTGTGCGGTCATGCTGCGGCAGTGGAGGTGCTACGCGTCGGCGTGCTCGACATCCGGCTGACGAACGCTGCCCAGTCGACTGCCCAGGCTGCGATGACGAAGGCCGAGGCGTCGTCCATCGTCGACAACCGCAGGCCGTCAAGATCGGCAGACTCCATCCCGTGACCCTCGGCTGCGTGTTGTGGGCGCCCCTCACGGATTGCTGCGGATACCTCGAGCCAGTGTGCGTCGCTCGCTGTCCGCGTCACGGCCAGCGCGTCTGAGAGCACAGGAATGGCCGGAAGGCACGAGTACCGGGGAGCGAGCGAGGCGGTCACCCGTCCCGCGGCGACGAGCACGTACGTGGTGGTAGCACGCCGTATCCACGGGTCCAACTCCAATGTGGGTCCCCGCTGGGCACGGGCGAGTTCTATTGTCTCCACGGCGCGATCGATCGCTAGAGTCGCAGCGATTCGCGCTCGCTCGAGGTCGTGATCGAATGCCCCGTACGAGCCGATAGCCCCGCCGAGGTAGGCACCCGAAAGCTCGGTCGCGTCGCCTAGTTCGCGTCGCAACGCCCCTGCCGCCCCGCGGGGCCACATCAAGAGCGCGACGACGAGGGCGACGATGATCCCGACAGCGACATCCTCCACCCGTACGAGGGCGAGTCCGCGCGGCACCGGCCAGTCGATGATGCCAATCACAATAAGTACCAGCATCGTGAATGCGGCCTGACCCGCCGCGAACCCGAGCGCCGAGCCCGACCAGCCGGCGAGGAACATTGCGAGCGGCAGGAGCAGCCACAGCCTCCCCGGCGAGCTGGAGGACGCAACGAGCGTCAGCACGCCCAGTAGCGCGCCGGCCGCCGTGGCCGCGACGGCTGGTACTGCGAGCTTTCCCGTGGCAGCGGCGTCGAATCTCAGGACGGAAATCGTGCCCAGCAGGACCCAGAACCCATGGTCCAGGCCCGCAACGTTTACGACCACCACCGCCAGCGTTAGGGCAAGTGCAGTGCGTATGGCGTTTCGAGTCCATGGCGAACGCAGGTCCAGTTGTGACCGCAGCACGCGGCGCCACGTGCGGCTGGGTATCGGCGGCTGCCCGTCCAGCGTCTCCAGTCCGCCCGCGTTCGCCACCCGCGCCCCTTGGGCCATCTGCTGAACGAGCACTGCCGCCATCCGCAGGTCGTTCTGCTCGGACAGCTGCGCGGCGATCCGTGCCGGCTCGCCACCTTCGTGTGTCCGCGCGAGAACCCACAGGTCCAGGCTCTCGCGGAAGCGGGCACGCTCGTCGTCGAGTTGCTTGGCGGACGGAAGAAAGCGTGGTTCGCGCATGGATCGCGCCAGGTCCGCGAGCGTCGCGCAGATCGCGCCGGCGAGGGCTTTCTGCTCCGGTGCCCCCGCAGTGGCTGGCGCGCGTGCGCCGCCAAGGAGTCGCCGTGCGTTGTCCATGTGCGCGACAAGCATGTCGAGCGCCTGGTCATGACGGGTCAGACCGGGCATCCGCGGTCGCTCCCCGCCATACTCACGGTCGAGATTGTCGGCGCGACGGACCAGCTCGGTGGTCGCCGCCGTTGCCTCAGTGGCGTCCATGTCCAGCCAGGAGGCACGTGCGGCCCGAGCGGCAGCTTCAAACACCTCGGCTAGCGCCCGGCGGACGCCGGTTTGGCTGTCGCGGGGCAGCAACGCTAGTGCGGTGATTGTGGAGACAACTACAGCACACCACCAGCCGAGCTGATACTGCGGCAAATCGCCCGGGTCGGGGGCGGAAGTGATCGCGACAACGAAGACGAGCGTAATGGCCGGGGTACCGACCGCAACGCTCCCGCGCAAGAACGCCGCAAAGCCCAACGCGAAGGTGACCGCCATTGTGACCAGGGCCGCGACCCAGACGTTTCCTGAGGCGGCCCAGCCCACCGTCAACACAACCGAGCCGACCGCGCCGGTCGTCGCGTACGCGGCAAGACGCTGCCGCAGGCTGCCTGCGAAGTCCGCGCTCACCAGAAGGCCGATCGTGCCCAGCACGGCGAACAGGGCGCCCGGCGCGTCGTGCAGCACCGATAGTGCCACCATCAGCGCTAGCGAAAGTGCGATTCCCGCTCGGATGCCCCGTCGTACGGCGACGCGGTCGGGGTCCTTGTCGAGGAAGGCCACGATCACACGCTAGAGGACGTCGGCCCCGGCCTCACCCGGGCGCGTTCGTGAGGGGAGCATTTCCTGGCTCACCGGACGGTCTAGCTGGGCTCCCCACGCTGCGGCAACCGCGACGTTGCGGGAGCGTCGAACGGGTGCGGAGAGCATCCCAGGTCTACCGGGCCGCGTCTGCGCACCGCGGAAGGGTCGTCGTGGCGACCAGGCCTCCGCCCGTTCTTGCGCGCAAGGGTGGCTTCCGTGATCCAGGTGGATGACGCTGTCGACGATTGCGAGTCCCAGTCCGTTCCCACGATCAACGGTCCCCGCGATACGTCCTGAGCCTAGGTCGAACGGTTCGGTGAGAGTGGAGAAAGCCCGGTCGGTGAGTTCCTCGCCGGCGTTCTCGACGGTGAGGGCGGTTGTGCTGTCATCGTGCCGGCTGCTGATGTGTAGCGTCCCGCAGGGCTGGATGTGGCGTACGGCGTTGTTCGCGAGATTGAGGACCGTCTGGCACGGAAGCACCTTGTCGCCGCGGACGGGCACGGACGCCGGGAGGTCGACGGTGACCGTGATGGCAGTTGCCTCGATGGCGGCTTGGTTCTCGCGCATCGCTGATTCAACGAGCGCGACGTCGAGCATGGTCTGGGTGGTGGCCAAGGAGGTGCGCGGCTCGTGGGAGGCGTTGGAGGAGATCCGCTGGGTGGTGGCGAGCGATCGGTCGAGCCGCTCGACATCGCGTCGAACGTGTCCGCGAGATCGCGGAGCTCATGGCGGGCACCGGTCAGGCCGATATGGTGATTCGGCGCACCCGCGCCCGCATGTTGCGCCGCGGCGTTGATCGCCTTCAGCGTTCGGAGTGTCGGACCCGCGATGAGCCAGGCGGAGAACAGTGCAGCCGC
>JAFIHP010000305.1 GCA_017849335.1 Actinomycetales bacterium
ACCTCGTCGAGCAGCAGCGGCTGAACCACGAGTTCCACCGGCAGATCAACCGCGCCGCCGGCAGCCAGCGGCTCGCCAGCGTGCTGCAGCTGCTGTCCCGGTCACTGCCCATGCCCTACGCGGACTTCCCGGCGGAGTGGCTCGACGAGGCGAACCACCAGCACCGCGACATCGTCGACGCCTTCCGCCGCCGCGACGCCGTCGCCGCCCAACGTGCGATGGACTACCACATCACCGCCAGTGCACGACACGCCATCGAGGTGCTCGAGCGCCTCGACTTCTTCGAGGACGAGTGAATGGACCTTTACCAGCACTGGATCGACGGACGGCGCACCGCCCCGATCGCCGGCCAGTACCTGCCCACGCTCGACCCGATGACGACGGCGCCCTGGGCCGAACTGGCGCGCGGTGACGCGGCGGACGTCGATGCCGCCGTCGGCGCCGCGCAGCGCGCGTTCGCCGGCTGGCGCGTCGCCGGGCCGACGCGGCGGGCCGAGGTGATCTGGCGGCTCGGCGACCTGATCGCCGAGCACGCCGACGAGCTCGCGGCCCTGGAGGCGCGCGACGCCGGCAAGGTCGTCCGGGAGGTCCGCGGCCAGATGGTCTCCCTGCGTGCCTGGTACCACTACTACGCCTCGCTCGCCTACCAGACCGAGGGCCGCACGATCCCGCAGGACCGGGGCAGCCTGTCGGTCGCCACGCAGCGGATCCCCTACGGCGTCGTCGGCGTGATCCCCGCGTTCAACTCGCCGATGCTGCTCGGCGGCATGGGCCTGGCGCCCGCTCTCGCGGCGGGGAACACCGTGGTCGTCAAGCCGCCGGAGGTCAACGCGCTGTCGCTGCTCCGGCTCGGTGAGCTGGCGAAGGAGGCGGGCCTGCCCGACGGCTGCCTCAACGTCGTCACCGGGTACGGGCACGAGGCCGGCGACGCGCTCGTCGCGCACCCGCTCGTCCGCAAGGTCTGGTTCACCGGCGGTCCGGAGAGTGCCCGCTACGTCGCCGCCCGCGCGGCCGAGTCGCTGAAGCCCCTCGTGCTCGAGCTCGGCGGCAAGAGCGCCAACGTCTTCTTCGACGACGTTCGCGTCGACGACGTGCTCAACGGCGTCATCGCGGGGATCTTCGCCGCGGCCGGACAGACCTGCGTTGCCGGGTCGCGACTCCTCGTGCACCGCGCCGTCGCCGACGAGCTGGTCGAGAAGGTCGCGGCGCGTGCCCGCACGGTGCGCCTGGGCGACCCGACGTCGCCGGAGACCGAGATGGGTCCGCTGTCGCAGGAGAAGATCTGGTCCGGTGTGCGGTCGCGCGTCGACGAGGCGATCGTCGACGGGGCCGAGCTGGTCGCCGGCGGACCGGACGCCGACCGCCCGGACCAGGGCTGGTTCTACGCGCCGACCGTTCTCGACGGGGTGACCAACGACATGGCCGTCGCGCGCAACGAGCTGTTCGGCCCGGTGCTCTCGGTGATCCGGTTCGACGACGAGGACGAGGCGGTCGCCCTGGCGAACGACTCGCCGTTCGCGCTCGCCGCGGGCGTGTGGACGCGCGACCTGGGGCGCGCGCACCGCGTCGCCGGCGCTCTGGACACTGGCACCGTGTGGGTCAACATGTACCGGGCGCTGCAGTTCGCGACGCCGTTCGGCGGCAACAAGCTGTCCGGCTACGGCCGGGAGAACGGCATGGACGGGTTCGCCGAGTTCACGCAGCCCAAGGGCGTGTGGATCGAGTCGAGCGACGAGCCCGTCGGCGACCCGTTCGTACTGCGCGCGTGAGCGTTCGCGTCCCCGTCGACGCGCCTGGGACGGTCGCTACAACCGGACATATCGCCCGCGAAGCGACCACTCCAGGCGCGTCGACGGCTAGGCGCGCGACATCTCGGCGAGCAGGACCCCGGCCAGCACGACGAACGTCCCGGCGATCTGGACCGGAGCCAGCACCTCGCCCAGGGCGAACCACGCGATGGCGCTGGCGATGAGCGGCTCGGTCATGCCGATCACCGACGCCTGCGACGCCCGGATGTTGCGCAGCGCCTCGACGGACATCGAGAACGGCACGACCGTTCCCAGCACCACCATCCACACGACCAGGGTCCACAGCGGGACGCCGGCGCGGTCGTCGCCGAACGGATGGCCGGCGCCGGTCAGCGCGTCCCACGGGAACGACCACCACGGAGCGACCACGGCCCAGAAGAGGGCCGCGGCACCGAACCCCCACATCGTCAGCGACACCGGGTCGCGCGGCTGAGGTCGGCGGACCTGGCGGTCGCCGAGCACGAAGTACAGCGCGAGCGAGGCCGCCGCGCCGAGGCCGGCGAGCACGCCGGTGAGATCGAGGGTGAAGCCCTCCCAGACCTGCCCGACCATCGCGAGGCCCGCCAGCGCGAGGGCGAGGCCGAGCCAGACGCGACGGTCCACCCGCTCGTGCATCCCGAACCGGAACCACAGCGCCACCATGATCGGCGCCGTGAACTCGACGAGCAGGGCGATGCCGACGGGCAGCAGCGTGATGGCCACGAAGTACAGGTACTGCGTCATGGCGACGCCGAGGATGCCGAAGCACAGCAGGACGACCCACTCGTCGCGCCGGATGCGCAGGGCCGCGGGCCGCGTCAGGGCGACGAACGCGAGCAGGACGAGGAACGCGGCGGTGACCCGGAGCTGGGACAGGCGGGTCGGGTCGATCCCGCTGAGCATGATCGACTTCGACACGGTGCCGTTGATCGCGAAGAAGACCGCGGCGCCGGCACTGAGCAGGTAGCCGACGGCGGCGCGCGGACGCCGGCCGATCGCGACCCCGGGGACCGGCTCCGCCAGGTCGCTCACACCGCGAGCGCGGCTCGGTACACCGCGATCGTCTCGTCCGCGATCGCGTCCCAGCCGAACTGGCCGACCGCGCGAGCACGGCCCTGGGCGCCCATGGTCCGCGCGCGTGCCGGGTCGGCGGCGAGGGCGTTGACGGCGTCCGCGAAGGCGTGCTCGAACGCGCGCGGCTCGTCCGGGTCGTACGGCACGAGCAGGCCCGTCTCGCCGGCCACGACGGCCTCGGGGATGCCGCCGACGGCGGACGGCACGACCGCCGTCTCGCAGGCCATCGCCTCGAGGTTGACGATGCCGAGGGGCTCGTAGATCGACGGGCAGACGAACGCCAGGGCGTGGGTGAACAGCTGGACCAGGCGGGGGCGGGACACCTGCTCCTGCACCCACAGGACCGAGCGCTCACCTCGCTCGGCGCGCAGCTGGTCGACCGCGGCCGCGGTCTCGGCGCCGATCTCGGCGGTAGCCGGGGACGACGCGCGCAGCACCAGCCGCACGCCGTCGTCGAAGCGCCGGGCGGCGTTGACCAGGTGGACCAGGCCCTTCTGCCGGGTGATCCGGCCGACGAACAGCACGTAGCGCTCACCGGGCTCCAGGCCGAGGTCGGTGAGGACGTCGGTGGCGGGGTCGGGTCGGTAGACGTCGGTGTCGATGCCGTTGTGGACGACCACGACGCGGTCGGGGTCGACGGCCGGGTACGCCGCGAGCACGTCGGCCCGCATGCCGTGGCTCACGGCGATGATGCGGGCCGCGGACTCGTAGGCCGTGCGCTCGACCCACGACGAGACGCGATATCCGCCGGCGAGCTGCTCGGCCTTCCACGGGCGGAGCGGCTCCAGGGAGTGCGCCGTGACGACGTGCGGGACGCCGTGCAGGAGGGCGCCGAGGTGCCCCGCGAAGTTGGCGTACCAGGTGTGCGAGTGCAGGAGGTCGACCGTGCCGGTCGCCGCGACCATCTCCAGGTCGACGCCGAGCGTGCCGATGGCCGCGTTCGCGTCGGCGAGACCGGCGGGGACGGGGTGGGCGTACGCGTCGTCGCGGGGCTCGCCGAAGCAGTGCACGTCGACGTCGATCTTCCGGCGCAACTGCGCCGCGGGGTGCTCGACGTGGACGCCGGCGCCGCCGTAGATGTCCGGCGGCCATTCCCGGGTCAGCATCGCGATGCGCACACGCCGAGCCTAGGCCGTCGCGCGGAGCGACCGCACCGAACGGGCGTTCCCGAGGCCGGTCCAACGGCCGTCACGGGTGCTCCCGGGCGGCTAGGGTGCGAGGGTGAGTACGGATCCGCATGTGCTGGCGATGGTGCTCGCGGGTGGCGAGGGCCAGCGGTTGCTGCCCCAGACCGCGGACCGCGCGAAGCCGGCCGTCCCGTTCGGTGGCTCCTACCGGCTGATCGACTTCGTGCTGTCGAACCTGATCAACGCCGGCCTGCGGCGGGTGTGCGTGCTGACGCAGTACAAGTCGCGCAGCCTGGCCCGGCACGTGGCCCAGCCCTGGCGCATGTCGTCCCTGCTCGGCGACTACGTGACCCCGGTGCCCGCGCAGCAGCGGCTCGGTCCGCGCTGGTACACCGGCAGCGCCGACGCGATCTTCCAGAGCCTGAACCTCGTGTACGACGAGGGCCCGGACTACGTCGTCGTCTTCGGTGCAGACCACGTGTACCGCATGGACCCGATGCAGATGATCGAGGCGCACATCACCAGTGGCGCCGGTGTCACCGTCGCGGGCATCCGGATGCCGAAGTCGGTGTCGAACCAGTTCGGCGTCATCCAGACCGCCCCCGACGGCAAGCGGATCGCCCGGTTCCTGGAGAAGCCGGCCGACCCGCCGACGATCCCGGGTGACGACGAGAACTGCTACGTCTCGATGGGCAACTACGTGTTCAGCACCCAGGCGCTGCTCGACGTGCTCAAGGCGGACGCGGCCGACCCGGCGTCCGTGCACGACATGGGCGGGAACATCATCCCGTCGCTCACCGAGGCCGGCGAGGCCCAGGTGTACGACTTCGCCGAGAACGAGGTGCCGGGAGCGACCGACCGCGACCGCGGCTACTGGCGCGACGTCGGGACGCTCGACAGCTACCACGACGCGCACATGGACCTGGTGTCCGTGCACCCGATCTTCAACCTCTACAACCGCCGCTGGCCGATCCTGACGAACCTGCCGCCGCTGCCGCCGGCGAAGTTCGTCGAAGGGGGCAACGCGCACGAGTCGATGGTCGGCGCCGGCACGATCATCTCCGGGGCCCACGTCCGCACGTCGGTGATCGCCTCCAGCGCGGCCGTCGACGCCGGGGCGTACGTCGAGG
>JAFIHP010000306.1 GCA_017849335.1 Actinomycetales bacterium
CTCGCTCCTGGGCGGACCGGGCGCTGCCGGCGTGCACGTCGTCAACGTCGAGAACCGCGGTCACCTGCCGTTCCTGCCCGATGACGCCGTCATCGAGGTCCCCTGCGACGTCGTCGACGGCACCCTGACGCCTGTGCCGACCGGGCCGCTCGAGCCGCTCTACGCCGGGCTCGTCGCGCACGTCTTCGCGTACGAGTCCCTCGCACTTGACGCGGCGGTCCACGGCGGGCGCGACCGGGTGTTCGACGCGCTACTCGCCCATCCCCTGGTCGGGCAGGTCGACCTCGCCGAGGGCCTGACCGACCGCCTGCTCGCCCGCAACGCAGCGTTCGTGCCGTGGGCGTCGGCGTGAGCGTCGTCGTCGCGGTCGACGGAGGAGGCAGCAAGACCGACGTGATCGTCGCCGACGCGGCGTCCGGCACGGTCCTCTCCCGTGGCCGAGGTCCCGGCTGCAGCCACCATGCGATCGGGATCGACGCTGCCGTGGCCGTGATCGACGCTGCGGTGCGGGCGGCGTTGGCCGAGGCAGGCGCCGAGCCCGACGCGGTGGCGCACGCGGGCTGCTACCTCACGGCCATCGACCTCGACGAGGAGCAGCGGGCGATGACCGTGGCGCTGCGGGCGCTGCCCTGGGCCGCGCGGGCGCTCGCGGTGGAGAACGACGTGTTCGCGCTCCTGCGCGCCGGCACCGACGCGCCGGACGCCGCGGTCGTCGTCTGCGGGACCGGGATCAACGGTGCCGCCATCACCGCCGACGGGAGGACGGCACGCATCTTGGCGCTCGGCGTGGTGTCCGGCGACTGGGGCGGCGCCAGCGGCCTGGCCGACGAGGTGCTGTGGCACGCGGCCCGCGCGGAGGACGGCCGGGGGGAGCCGACCATGCTTCGCGATGCCGTTGCCTCCTGGACCGGACGGCCCGACGTGCACACCGTCGCCGTGGACATCCACACCGGCGCGCTGTCCCGGTCGGCGTTGTGGCCGCGGATCCCTGACCTCATGACCATCGCCCGGGCCGGCGACGCTGTCGCGCGGTCCCTAGTGGAACGGCAAGGTCGCGAGATCGCCGTGCTCGCGTCGTCGCTGCTCGGCCGCGTCGGCCTGCTCGACCGGACGGTCCCTGTAGTCCTCGGCGGTGGCATCGGCAGCAGCGGCGACCCGCTGATGATGGCGGCCCTGGACGCCGAGCTCGCGGTCCGGGCCCCCGCGGCGCAGACCTGCATCGCGACGCGTCCGCCCGTCGACGGTGCGCTCGATCTCGTCCTGCAGGCGGCCCGCGCGGGCTAGCGTTCGTGTCATGAAGCGTCCGGTCACCGTCACGCTCGTCGCCGTCCTGCAGGTGCTCGCCGCGGTGGTCGTCGCCGTGACGGCGTTCGACCTGATCGCGGACGCCTTCGAGCTGGCCAAGGCCGGCGTGGCGACGGGGGTCGACGCCGCGCTCACCGCCCAGGGCGTGGTCGACATCGACCCGGGGATGCCCGCCCAGTCCACGTTCGTCGCCGGCGTCCTCCTGCTCGCCCTCGCTTTCGGCCGGCTCATCGCCGTGGCCTACCTCGTCCAGGGGCGGCGCTGGGCCCGGACCGTCCTCACGGTCCTCATCGCGGTGCGCCTCGCCGGCGGCCTGTCGTTCCTGTTCCGGGGCTTCATCCTGCGCACGACCCTGCTGGTCGCGGTCGACCTCGTCCTCCTGGCCCTGCTCTACGACCGGCGGACCGGCGACTTCATCGCGTCCCGCTCGCCGCCCGCACCGGGCGGGACGGGACTGGCCGATTCGGTAGTTGGGCGGTGAAGTAATCACCGAACCGAGGCGGCCCCATGCCAGCCGTCACCGCTGACACCCTGACCCTGCCGCGCGTCACGGCCCTGCCGGAGGCGACCGGCCGCGGCGTCGTGTCCGTCACGACCGCTCCGACGGGCTACGAGGGCGAGGGCTTCCCCGTCCATCGCGCCTTCGCCGGCGTTCCGATGGAGATGCTGGACCCGTTCATCCACATGGACCAGATGGGCGAGGTCGAGTACGCCGCGGGTGAGCCGAAGGGCACGCCGTGGCACCCGCACCGCGGGTTCGAGACGTTCACCTACCTCGTCGACGGGGAGTTCATCCACCAGGACTCCAACGGCGGCGGCGGCGCGATCAAGCCGGGCGGCACGCAGTACATGACCGCGGGCGACGGGATCCTGCACATCGAGACGCCGCCGGCGGCGCTGGTCGAGGCCGGCGGGCTCTTCCACGGCCTGCAGCTGTGGATCAACCTCCCGCGCGCGAAGAAGCGCATCGCGCCGCAGTACCAGGACCTGCAGGGCCAGGACCTGTCGCTGCTGACCTCGACCGACGGCGGAGCGCTCGTGCGCGTCCTCGCCGGCACGGTCGACGGTCACGCCGGTCCGGGCATCTCGCACACGCCGCTGGCGATCACGCACGTGACGCTCGCACCGGGGGCGCAGCTCGTCCTCCCCTGGCCGGCGGAGTACAACGCGCTGGCGTACGCGATGGCCGGCAGCGGCACGGTCGGACCGGAGCGTCGCCCGCTGCGCAGCGGGCAACTGGCCGTGCTGGGCGCCGGGGAGTCGGTCGTCCTGCAGGCCGACCAGACGCAGGAGTCACGCTCGCCGAGCCTGGACGTCTTCCTTCTGGGCGGTGTCCCGCTGCGGGAGCCGGTCGCGGCCTACGGACCGTTCGTCATGAGCAACAAGGCCGAGCTCATGGAGGCGTTCGAGGACTACCAGGCCGGCCGTCTGGGGACCATCCCGGCGGACGCGATCCAGCCCCACCGCGTCTGACCGTCCCCGCCGAGGCGCCTCATGTGGTCGTCAAAACGGGCATGAGCCCGATTTAGCAGCCACCTGAGGCGCGTCGCGGGCTAGGCCGGCCGCTGCCGGCGGTAGGTCTCCAGGTCGAAGTAGTCGCGCCACAGGCTGACGCGATCCCCGCGGACCTCGAACACGGCCGCGATCGCGATCTCCACCCACGTGCCGTCGA
>JAFIHP010000038.1 GCA_017849335.1 Actinomycetales bacterium
CCAGGACGAGCGCCGCGACGACGAGGACCGCGAACGCACCGCGCCACGCGTGGAACTGGGCGAAGACCCCGCCGACGCTGGGGCCGACGAGCGCGCCGATCCCCCACATCGCGGAGATGAGGCCGGCGGCCTTGACCCACAACGGCTGCGGGAGCGTGCTGCGGATGACCGCGTAGCCCAGTCCGGCGAGGAGCCCGCCGCCGAGCCCTTGGACGACCCGGCCGACGACAAGGACCGGCATGCTCGGCGTCAGCGCCGAGACCGCGACGCCGGCGGCGAACGTCAGGAAGGCGATGAGATAGGCACCACGAAGCCCCCAGCGGCCGATGGCCCGGCTGACCAGGAGCGAGGCGTTCACCGCCGCGATGAGGAACGCGGTGGCCACCCAGGCGTAGAGGTCGCCGCCACCGATGTCGCTGACGACCGACGGCAGCAGAGCCGCCGTGAAGTAGAGGTTCATCGCGTACAGCAGGACGCCACCGGCGAAGACGAGCACGACGGCGCGGTGTCCCCGCGCGAACAGCGAGGTCGCGGGAGCAGACTCGGCCGGACCCGCGCTCGACGTCACGAGGGGTCACGGTATGCCGTCGCGCGGCTCCCCTGTCAACCTATGCGGGATGTGATCTCACATATCGAGATGACATCTGAGCCGTCACGACGCCTCGAGGACATCGACCGCGAGCTCCGGCGGCCGTGCGACCACCGCCCGGTCGCCACGGATGACGACGGGTCGCTCGATGAGGATGGGGTTCGCCGCCATCGCGTCGATCAGCGTCGCGCGGTCGGCGGCGGCCAGTCCGAGCTCGGCGTACCGCGGCTCCCCCGTCCGCATCATGACGCGCGGGTCGTCGGTGCCGAGCAGGCCGAGCACCCGCACGATCTCGTCGCGGGACGGCGGACTGTCGAGGTAGCGCACCTCCTCGACGTCGGCACCGCGCTCCGTCAGGAGCGCCAGCGCGGCGCGGGACTTGGAGCACCGAGGGTTGTGCCAGATCACGACGTCAGCCACAGCGACACCGTAGTCACGCGGGCAGTCGCGTCGCAGCGGCCAGATCGGCACACCCGTCGATATCGTCGCCGTCTCCCCCGACGAGACCTCGAGACGATGACCGTGACCACCCGCCGACTCGCCGACTCGACCCTGATCGCTGCCGCCCTGCTGACGGGTGCTCGCCGGCGCGCAGCCAGCGACCGCGGCTCCCGGCCAGCCATCCGTGGTCGCCACCGTGCCGGTTGACGCGTCCCCCGGAGGCGTCGCGGTCTCTCCGGACGGCACGCGGGCCTACGTCGCCAACGCCGGCAACAACGCCAACGACTACGCCGGCACCGTCTCTGTCATCGCAACCCCGCAACGAACACGGTCACAGGAACGATCGCCGTGGGCGCAAACCCGGTGGCCGTGGCAGTAGACCCCGGCGGCGCCGAGGCCTACGCGGACAACTACTACGCCGCCACGGTGTCCATCATCGACACGGCCGCGAGCACTTCCAGCGCGACCGGATCCGTCACCGGAAGCATCCCGGTCGGCGACGGCCCGCTCGGGATCGCCGTGAGCTCCGACGGCGCCTACGCGTACGTTGCGAACAACGACGACGACACGGTCACGGTCATCGACACCGGGGTCAGCGTCGCGGGCGACAGCGCCACTGCGGGACTGACCGCCTCCGCGCAGCAGTTCGCCGTGCCGGACGGCACGGCAGCCGACCAGTGTCCGGGCCTGGCGCCGGCGAGCATCGACTGGCCGGCCCTTGCGAGCGTGCGCGACCAGGGCTGGCACGTGTCGTGGGCACAGTGGCCCAACGCCGGCGCCGGTGGCGCCGTGTGCACCCGTCAGCCCTACGTCACCGGCCAGACCTGGCACGTCCGCACCCGGTCCTAGGCCTGCCAATAGACCTTCACCTCCCACGGTGCCCCAGCCGTCGGCATCGGACGAAGGGATGCGCCACGCGTCTCCTCCCGGTGGTAGAACCAGCGCATGGGACTGAACACCGAGACGGTACGGACCTACATGCAGGCCTACGCCGCGGGAGACCACGCAGGCGTCGACGAGCTGCTGGCGGACGACGTCGTGTGGACGGTGCACGGGCACGCGACGTTCCGTGGACGGGCGGCATACCTGGAGGAGATGCGTCGCGGCGAGGCCGCCGGACTCCCCCTCATCTCGGCGGACCGCTACGTCGAGCAGGACGATCTCGTATGCGTGACCGGAGCAGTCCGCGCCCCACTGCCGGACGGCTCCTGGGTCGACCTCGTCTTCAGCGACGTGTTCGCGTTCGACCGCGGACGGATCTCCGCCGTCGACGCCTACGTCGTGCCGATCAGCAGCTCAGCACCGTGAGCCACGCGTGCCGCCCGAGATCCGTGAGTCGATGACACCGCCCGCCCCGGTCGCCGTCGTCACGGGCGGCTCCCGCGGGATCGGACGGGCGATCGTCGAGCGCCTGCACGACGCCGGCTTCGCCGTCCTCTTCACGCACTCCCGCTCCCCCGCCGAAGCCGGCGAGGTCGTCTCCGCGCTGGGCGCGCGCCCGGCCGTCGCGGCGCTTCAGGTGGACGTCGCGGACGACACGGCTCCGGCGCACATCCTCGACGCTGCCGCCGAGCTCGGGCCCGTCCGCGCGCTCGTCAACAACGCGGCGATCACCGGCACGCTGGGACCGTTGACCGCGCTCGGCGACGCGGACTTGCGCCGACTGATCGGGGTCGACCTCGAAGCGCCGATACGGCTCACGCGCGAGGCGATCCGCCGGCACGACAGCGGACCGCTGTCCGTCGTCACGATCTCCTCGATCGCCGCTCGCAGCGGCTCCCCCGGGGAGTACGTCGTCTACGCCTCGATCAAGGCGGCACTCGAGACGTTCACGGTCGGCGTGGCGAAGGAGGTGGCTGCGAGCGGCATCCGGGTGAACGCCGTGGCGCCCGGCTTCGTCGACACGACGATCCACGCCCGCGCCGGCGAGCCGGGCCGGGCGTTCCGGCTCGGCGCGACCACGCCGATGGGTCGGCCGGGTACCGCTGACGAGGTCGCCGCCGCGGTGGCCTGGCTGATCTCCGACGACGCCCGGTATGTGACCGGCGAGACGATCCGGGTCACGGGCGGCGCATAGTCGGCGTCAAACCCGGACCCCGCCCCAGCCACCGCACAGGAGGCATGCCCAAGGGCTACACATTCCCCAAGACATAAGAAAGTCCCGGGACACCCGACAAGGATGTCCTGGGACCTGAGTCTGGTGGAGCTGAGGGGACTCGAACCCCTGACCCCCTCCATGCCATGGAGGTGCGCTACCAGCTGCGCTACAGCCCCGAAATCTTCGAGCACCTGACTATACAAGACCCCTAGCGGTCGTCTGCCAGGGCGGTGACCGGAAGCGACCCGGCGTTGTTCTCCTCGAGCCGCCAGCGAGGTCCGTACGGCCCGGTGTTCTCCGCCAGCACCGACCATGCGCAGTTCGCGAGGACGCCGAGCGCCGCCCAGTGCTCGGGGGGAAGGCCCAGCAGGGCGCCGATCGCGGCACGTGCGGAGCCACCGTGCGTCGCCACGACGAGCGTGCCGTCCGCGCTGAGTCCGTCGAGCGCCCGCTCGATCGCGGCCACGACCCGGGCCGACACCTC
>JAFIHP010000307.1 GCA_017849335.1 Actinomycetales bacterium
CCATCCCCAACCGCACCGCATCGTCGACAACGACCTCGACCTCATCCGCGGCGGCACCCTCATCGGGGTCGCCGGGAAGCTCGGGATCAGATTCGAACATATGTCTACGATAGCCGACGCACCGCCAGTACTCAACTAGGGAACATCACGATTGTGTTGCGGTGCAACGTGTTCCACTCGCCACCCGCGACACGCTCTCTCGATGAGCGTTTGCGCGGCCGCGCTCCGGGGTACGGTCGGCGTGGGCCGGCGGGCGGCCACAAGGACGATCGGGGTGACGATGGCGCCGGGTGACGCAGTGCCGGGCGGCGGGCTGTACGACGTGCTCGCGAAGGTCGCACCCGGCACCCCTCTGCGCGACGGGCTGGAGCGCATCCTGCGCGGGCGCACCGGCGCCCTGATCGTGCTGGGGTGGGACCGTCAGGTCGAGCAGGTCGTCAACGGCGGGTTCGTGCTCGACGTCGAGTACTCCGCGGCCCGGCTTCGTGAGCTGACGAAGATGGACGGCGCGATCGTCCTGGACGCCGACACGCTGAAGATCACCCGTGCCGCGGTCCAGCTCATGCCCGATCCGACGCTCCCGACCGAGGAGACCGGAACGCGGCACCGCACCGCCGACCGCGTCGCCCGGCAGACCCATCGCCCGGTCATCAGCGTCAGCAAGTCGATGAACATCATCGCGATCTACGTCGACGGCCGCCGCCACGTGCTCGAGGACTCGGCCGGCATCCTGTCCCGCGCGAACCAGGCCCTTGCGACGCTCGAGCGCTACCGCGCACGGCTCGACGAGGTCAGCGGCAGCCTGTCGGCGCTGGAGATCGAGAACCTCGCCACCGTGCGGGACGTCGCCGTGGTGGCCCAGCGCTCGGAGATGGTCCGGCGCATCCGGCGGGAGATCGACAGCTACGTCGTCGAGCTCGGCACCGAGGGGCGCCTGCTGGCACTCCAGCTCGCCGACCTCGTCGCCGGGGTCGACACCGACCGGGTCCTGCTCGTACGCGACTACCTCGTCCCTGCCGCCAACCGCAAGAAGCGCGGCGTGGAACGGGCCCTGGAGGAGCTCGACTCCCTCTCCGAGGTCGACCTGCTGGACCTCGTCACGGTCGCGCACACGTTCGGGTTCCCCGACACGACCGACGCGCTCGAGGGCCCGGCCAACCCGCGCGGCTTCCGGCTGCTCGCGCGCGTGCCACGTCTTCCCGACGTCATCGTCGACCGGATCGTCGGCCACTTCGGCAGCCTGCAGCGCCTGCTGGCGGCCAGCGCGGACGACTTGCTGCAGGTGGAGGGCGTCGGTGACGCTCGCGCCCGATCGGTGCGGGACGGCGTCTCGCGGCTCGCGGAGGCGAGCATCCTCGACCGCTTCGGCTGAGGCCCTACGAGGCGTTGGTCAACGAGAACGGCGTGGGCTCGCTCGTCACCTTGGCGTTGCGTCCCTCGACGCGGTAGGTGCCGGCCTTGGCCGCCGGACCGTTCTCGGTCGGGCAGTTGGGAGCGGTGAGCTTGCCGTCCCAGGTGATGCTGGAGGCGACCTTCTCGCCCGCCTTGAGCACGACCACCTTCGACTTGTTGCTGGCGTTGCAGTCGTCGCTCGACCACACGTGGTAGCCGCCCGACGTGATGGACAGCTCGTTCGCCTTCGGGCCGACGTCGCGCTTGCAGGCGACGTCGCCGGTGTTCTCGATCGTCAGGGTCAGCCGGGGAGTCGACCCGACGGGATAGGTCGACGCGTCGGTCGTGGCCTCGACCGCGATCGCGGAGTCCTCGCACGCGAGCGGTTCGGTCGTCGCCGAGGCGGCCGGCGACTCCTGTGCGTCAGCCGAGCTGGCGGGCGACGACTCGCTGGACGCGGACGGCGAGCCGGATGCGCTGGCGCTCGAGGACGAGCTCGACACGTCGGCAGCCGCGTCAGCGGAACCGCCACCACGCACCGCGCCGATGAGCCACCACAGCAGGGCGAGCACGGTGATCACCACGACGACCACGGCAGCACGCCGGATCCAGTACACCGTCGGCGGCTCAGGGCCGGAGGGGTGCATGAGCGTGCTCACAGGGCCACGCTACTGCGCGCTCTGCGTTGCCGTGACACCCTGTCGGCGTGGCGGACGAGCGGAGAGGGTCGGATCTGGTCTCCCCGGTCATCCGCTGGTTCGACCGCCACGAGCGTGATCTCCCCTGGCGGCACACGACTGCCTGGGGCGTCGTCGTGAGCGAGTTCATGCTCCAGCAGACCCCGGTCGACCGGGTCCTCCCCCGCTGGCACGAGTGGATGGACCGATGGCCGGCGCCCGTCGACCTGGCCGCAGCGCCGCCCGCGGACGCGATCCGCGCGTGGGGTCGGCTGGGCTATCCGCGACGCGCGCGCTTCCTGCACGCCGCCGCCGTCCGGATCGCCACCGAGCACGGGGGCGAGGTCCCCGCGGACGAGGCTGCTCTGCGGGCACTTCCCGGCGTCGGCGAGTACACGGCCGCCGCCATCCGGGCGTTCGCGTTCGGGCGGCGGTCGGTGGTCCTGGACACCAACGTGCGCCGCGTGCTGGCGCGCGCCGTCGACGGTCGGGAACGCCAGAGCCCGTCGATCTCGACGGTGGAGCGCACGACAGCCGACGCGTTGTGGCCCCGGCGCGACGCGCGGTCGGCCCGCTGGTCGGCCGCCGTCATGGAGCTCGGCGCCCTGGTGTGCACCGCACGCACGCCGGACTGCTCCCGCTGCCCGATCCGGCACCGATGCGCCTGGAACGCTGCGGGCCGGCCCGTCGACGAGGTCGCACCACGCCGGCAGGCCGCGTACGAGGGCAGCGACCGGCAGGCGCGCGGCGCCGTCCTCGCCGTCGTCCGCGGCGCCGACGCACCGGTGGCCCTGGCCAGCCTGCGCGACGCATGGCCGGACGACGCGCAGCGCGATCGCGCGGTCGCGGGGCTGATCGCCGACGGGCTGGTCGAGGTGACGGAGGGTGGGCTGCTGCGCCTGCCGACCTGAGCGGACCGTTCGCTCAGGCGCCGTGCGGGTTCGGGGCCCGCCAGGCCCGCTCGAACGGCAGGCGCCAGGAGTTCGGCGCGACGAGCTGGTGGATCGCGTTCGGACCCCACGACCCGGGCGAGTACGGGCGCATCGGCGGCGGCGACGTGAGCAGCGGCTCGGAGATCTCCCAGAGCCGCTCGATGCCGTCCGCCGTCGTGAAGAGCGTGTGATCGTGTCGCATCGCATCGAGGATCAGCCGCTCGTACGCCTCGAACACGTCGCCGCTCATCCCGGTGTCGTGCATCGCGAACTGCAGGCTCAGCTTGTCCAGCCGCATCCCCGGGCCGGGGCGCTTGCCGTAGAACGACAGCGACACCTTCGCCGAGTCGGCGAGGTCGAACGTGAGGTGGTCCGGCCCGTGCACGCCCAGCCCCGACCCGGCCGGGAACATGCTCTTCGGCGGCTCGTGGAACGCGATCGACACGATGCGCTGGCCCTCCGCCAGGCACTTTCCCGTACGCAGGTAGAACGGCACCCCCGCCCACCGCCAGTTGTCGATGTGGCAACGCAGCGCGACGAAGGTCTCCGTCTCCGACCCGGGCGCGACGCCGTCGATGTCGCGGTAGCCGATGAACTGCCCGCGGACGACGTCGGTCGGCTCGATCGGCTGCATGCTGCGGAAGACCTTGTTCTTCTCCTCGCTGATCGCCGCCGATGTCAGCGCCGTCGGGGCCTCCATCGCGATGAACGCGAGGATTTGGAACAGGTGCGTGACGACCATGTCCCGGTAGGCGCCGGTCCCCTCGTAGAACGCCGCCCGCTGCACGAGGCCGAGCGTCTCGGGCACGTCGATCTGGATGTGATGGATGAAGTTCCGGTTCCAGATCGGCTCGAACAGTCCGTTGGCGAAGCGGAACGCCAGGATGTTCAGCGCCGGCTCCTTGCCCAGGAAGTGGTCGATCCGGAAGATCTGCTCCTCGTCGAACGTCTCGTGCAGCCGCGCGTTGAGCTTCACCGCGCTGTCGAGGTCGACGCCGAAGGGCTTCTCCATCACGACGCACGCGCGCTCCACGAGCCCCGCGTCGCCCAGCATCTCGATGGCGGCGAGAGCCGACTTGGGCGGCACCGACAGGTAGTGCAGACGCGCCACCTCCCCGTCGAGAGCGGACTCAGCGCGCCCGGCCGCGGTCGCCAGCGCCCCGGCACCGGCGCTCGTCGGGACGTAGTCCAGCGCGGCGGAGAACGCCTGCCACTCGTCCTCGGTGAAGGGCCGCGTGGCGAACTCGTCCAGCGCGGAACGGACCAGGATGCGGAACTCCTCGACGGAGATGTCCTCCAGGGAGACGCCGATGACCCGGTAGCCCGGGATCAGCCCGGACGTCGCGAGATGGAACAGCCCGGGAAGCAGCTTCCGCTTCGCGAGGTCTCCCGTCGCGCCGAACAGGACGACGACCTGGGCCTGCCGAGGGCCCGCTCCCGGATGCATGGTGCGGACGGTAGCGCCGAGACCGCCGCCGCACCCCGTCTGCTACGAGACCGAAACCTGTTCGTCGGCAACCTTTTACACGACGGTGGCCCTCCGGCCTCCCGGCTGGCAGGCTGGCGTCATGTGCCGCAGCATCCAGACGCTCCGACCGCCGTTCACCGAGCATGCCGGAGAGGCCGAGATCCGCGCCGCCGCGCTGCAGTACGTGCGCAAGATCAGCGGGTTCCGCGCACCGGCCGCCCACAACCGGGAGGCCTTCGACGAGGCCGTCGACGCGGTCGCCGCCGCGACGGCCGAGCTCCTGGAACGGCTCGTCGTCCGCGGAACGCCGGCGGGCGGCTAGCGCCAGCCGGTCCGACGGGCGTGGATGCCGATGCCCGCCAGTCCGGCCGCGACGGTCCCGAAGACGGCCTGCAGCGCGCTCGGGCCCACGAAGGGGATCTGGACCACCAGCTCGAGGGCGAGGAGGCCGCTGCCGACCAGCACGGCGGTCGGGGCGTGCGGCGACCGACGGGCCGCGAGCGCCGCCGCGGCGGCCGACGGAACCGCGACCGTGGCGAACAACCAGGCGCCCGGCAGTGCCCAGCTCGTCAGGCCCATCGGGAGCGCCGAGTCCGGCGGCGTAGCCACTCCGGCGACGAGCTGAACCGCCCCGGTCGCTCCGGCCAGGGCCAGGTCCGACTCGACGCCGATGATCGTCCGGCGCAGCGGATACGTCGTCGTGGCG
>JAFIHP010000308.1 GCA_017849335.1 Actinomycetales bacterium
GTGCTGATCCGCGAGCTCCGCGGCGGCGGCCAGGTCGTCCACGAGGCTCCACCGCTCGAGCAGCTGCTCGACCGCCGGTGCGAGGACGTCCTCACAGCGCACGAAGTCGAGCAGCGGGCGACCCGCCTCGCGCAGGTGCGGCCGCGCCGGGCGAGCGGGCACGGCGTCGGCGACGACGATCGCCGCGCGTCCGGCGTCGTCGTCCTTCAGCAGCACGACGGCGGCGAGCGCGCCCGCGGACCCCCGCACGACCAGCGCGTCGGCGACGTCACCCAGCGCGGCCGCCACGGCCGCCTGCGCGCCGGCCTCGACATGCAGGAGCGAGGCGAGCGGCCCGAGCACGCCGGGAACCTTGTCGCCCGCCGACCGTAGGTGGGCCCCGGCGTCCTTGCGCTCCAGGCCGAGGGCCAGGGCGTCGCATCTGGCCGACAGGGCAGCCCGTTCGCGCTCGACCTGCGCCTCGCGTGACCGCAGCTCGTCGACGCGGGCGTCGGCCGCGGCCAGCTCCTCCTCGGCGGACTCGTGCTCGGCGTCCAGGCTCACCTCGCCGGCATCCAGCCCGGCGACGTCGACCTCGATGCGCTGGAACTCGCTCTGCGCGGCCTCACCCCGCGCGCGGGCCTGCTCGATCTGGGCACCCAGGCGCTCGATCTCCGCGCCCCGGGTCTCCATCCGCGTCCGGGCGGCGTTGACCTGCCCGGTCAGCCGCGCCAGGCCCTCGCGCCGGTCCGCAGCGGCCCGCGCGGCCATGGTGACGCGCCGATCCTCCGCGGCGGACGCCGCCTCGGCGGACGCCCGAGCGGCCTCGGCCTGCGCCAGGGTCTCGCGCGCCGCCTCGACCTGACGGCCCAGGTCGAACTCCTCCCCGCGCAGCACGCGCGCGTCGGCCTCGATCTGGTCGGGGTCGCGACCGGTCGACTCGTCCTCGGGCTCGGGCTGCAGGTGCCGAACCCGCTCGGCGGCCACCTGGGTCAGCCCGACGAACCGCTCGCGCAGGCCGGACAGGTCGAACCACGTCTGCTGGGCGACCGCGAGGCGCGGGGCGTCCTGGGCGGCCTGCTCCTCCGCGGCGCGCTCGCGCTCGGTGAGGACCGCGAGCTGCGCCTCCACCTCCGCCTGCCGGTCGCGCAGCGCGGTCTCGTCGGCGACCTCCGCCGCGAGGGCGTCGCGCATCCGCACGAGGTCGTCGGCGGCGAGCCGCAGCCGGGAGTCGCGCACCTCGGTCTGGATGACGACCGCTCGGCGGGCGACCTCGGCCTGGCGGCCCAGCGGCTTGAGCTGGCGGCGGAGCTCCGCGGTGAGGTCCTGCAGCCGGGTGAGGTTCGCCTGCATCGCATCGAGCTTGCGGAGCGCCTTCTCCTTGCGCTTACGGTGCTTGAGGACGCCGGCCGCCTCCTCGATGAAGCCGCGGCGGTCCTCCGGCGTGGCCTGCAGGATCGTGTCGAGCTGGCCCTGGCCGACGATGACGTGCATCTCGCGGCCGATGCCGGAGTCGCTGAGCAGCTCCTGGACGTCCAGGAGGCGGCACGAGCTGCCGTTGATCGCGTACTCGGACCCGCCGTTGCGGAACAGCGTGCGCGAGATCGTGACCTCGGTGTACTCGATCGGCAGCGCCCCGTCGGCGTTGTCGATCGTCAGCGACACCTCGGCGCGGCCCAACGGGGCGCGCCCGGCGGTGCCGGAGAAGATGACGTCCTCCATCTTCCCGCCACGCAGAGACTTCGCCCCCTGCTCGCCCATGACCCAGGCCAGGGCGTCGACCACGTTGGACTTGCCGGACCCGTTCGGCCCGACGACGCAGGTGACCCCCGGCTCGAAGTGCAGCGTCGTCGCGGAGGCGAAGGACTTGAAACCCTTCAGCGTCAGGCTCTTCAGATGCACGCCGGGACTCTACCGGCGCGCGGCCCCTCGGTGACGTTCGCCCGATCGTCGCGGACGTGTCGGCGCCCGTTCGATCCACGGCAACCCGCAGCCGATTGGTTGTCCGTGACGAGTTCCCCTCACCCGAAGGACCATCATGAGACTTCTCCGCACCTCGACGGCCGTCGTGGCCGCCGCCACCGCCGTCACCGGCCTCGCCCTGCTCGCGGCGCCCGCCCAGGCCGCCGTCAACCCGGTCTACCAGGGCGTCGGCATGCCCGCGTCCGGCTCCTGCGCCGACGTCGTGACCGATGCCTCCGTCAACCTCTCGGGAGTCCCCGGCACCGGCTGGACCAAGTCGTGGGCGAAGTGGGCCAACGGCGGCGCAGGAGGCGACGTGTGCGTCCGCACCCTCGTCTACGTGGCGAACACCAAGTCCTGGGCGGTCGCGAAGTAGCCGGTCCGCGCCGCGGCGCGTCCGCTACGCCGGGCGCGCGCGGCGCGGCGGCCGTTGGCAGACCGGACACGAGTACGACGAGCGGTTCATGAACGCCGAGCGGCGGATCGGCGCGCCGCACCGCGGGCACGGCTCCCCCTCGCGCCCGTAGGCCGCCAGGCTCCGGTCGAAGTACCCGCTCTCGCCGTTGACGTTCACGTAGAGCGCGTCGAAGGACGTGCCGCCTTGCGCCAGCGCGGCGCCCATCACCTCGCGCACGTGGAGGAGGACCTCGCGCACCGTGGCGGCCGACAGCGTCCGGCCGGGCCGCGCCCCGTGCACCTGGGCACGCCACAGCGCCTCGTCGGCGTAGATGTTCCCGACTCCCGACGCGACTGTCTGGTCGAGCAGGATCCGCTTGATCTCGACGTCCTTGGCACGCACCCGTCGCACGAACGCGTCCTCGTCGAACGCCGGGTCGAGCGGGTCGCGGGCGATGTGGGAGATGGGGGCCGGGACCAGACCGCCCAGCCCGTCGTCGACGAGGTCGGCGAGGGCCAGTCCGCCGAACGTCCGCTGGTCGACGAACCGCAGCTGACGGCCGCCGTCCGCGAACCGCAGCCGCACTCGAAGGTGCGGACCGTCGGGACTCTCGCCCGGCAGCACGAGCAGCTGCCCGCTCATGCCGAGATGACCGACAAGCGCGCTGCCGGTGGGGCCGTCGGGGGCGTCGAGCGGGAGCCAGAGGTACTTGCCGCGCCGTGAGGCGTGCCGCAGGGTCGCGCCGGCGAGCCGTGCGACGAAGTCGGCAGGACCGGCCGCGTGCCGGCGGACCGCGCGCGGGTGCAGGACGTCGACCGAGGCGACCTGGCGTCCGCCGGCCCAGCGGTCCAATCCGCCGCGGACGACCTCGACTTCGGGCAGCTCAGGCACCGGGCACGTCGCTCACGAGTGGGCCGGGCTCGCCATCGCCAGGTCCGGCCGGTCGGCGACGATGCGCCGGTAGGCGGTCGACGCGGCCTGCTGCTCGGCGATCTTCTTCGACCGTCCGACGC
Source organism: Actinomycetales bacterium (assembly GCA_017849335.1). GTDB lineage: Bacteria > Actinomycetota > Actinomycetes > S36-B12 > S36-B12 > UBA10649. Next base: position 3,352 of record JAFIHP010000308.1, read on the forward strand.
CTTCGCCCAGCACGGCGCCCGCCAGCACGGCGTGGGCGGTGAACTCCTTGGCGTGGTCCGGTCCGGTCTCGCTGACGCGGTACTCAGGAAGACCCAGCCCGGCGGCTGCGGCAATCTCCTGGAGCGAGGTCTTCCAGTCGAGCCCGGCGCCGAGCTCGGCCGCCCGTGCGATGAGCGGGTCGAACAGGGCGTGGATGACGCGACGTGCCTCATCGATCCCCCGGTCGTGGAACACGGCGCCGAACACCGCCTCGAGCGTGTCGGCGAGGATCGACGACTTGTCCCGGCCACCGGTCGCGTCCTCGCCGCGCCCCAGCCGCACGTACTCGCCGAGGCCGAGGGTCCGCGCGACGTCCGCGAGCGCGTTCGCGTTGACGACCGCGGCGCGCATCTTGGCCAGCTGACCCTCGGACCACGCGGGGTACTGGGTGTAGAGCGTCTCGGTCACGACGATGCTCAGGACCGCGTCGCCGAGGAACTCGAGGCGTTCGTTGGTGGGAAGGCCGCCGTTCTCGTAGGCGAACGATCGGTGGGTCAGGGCCACCACCAGGAGGTCGGCGTCGACGTCGACGCCGAGGACCTCGGCGAGCACCTCCAGGTCGTTACGCACCCGTCACCTCCGTGCGTCGGACCACCGCATCGACGACGTCCGCGACCGTGGTCGCCCCAGCGAGGTCGTCATCGGTGAGCGCGCACGCCAACCCGCGAGCGGCGGCCGCCGTCGCCACGCCGTCCGCGACGCACACCGCGTCCGTGACCGACAGGCCCGCGGCCGCGAGCGGGCTGTCCTCACGCAGCGTCGCGACGATCGCCGGGTCCACGACGGCACCCAGCGCCTCCTGCACGAGCAGTCCGGCGAGCCGGCGGTCGACGGCCATCAGGCGATCCTCGACCCGTCCGCCTGCGCCGCGGCCGCCCGGGCCGCGGCAGGCGAGATGCGGGCCAGCGCAGCCGCCGTTGCCGGTACCAACCCCATCCGGGCCGCGGAGTCGGCGAGCCGCACGCAGGCCACGATCTCCGCAGCGGTGCCGGCACCGTGGCCGACGACGGTGACACCGTTGACACCCAGCAGCACGCCGCCGGCGAACTGCGAGGTCGCTGTGTCGGCGGCGACCGCCCACGCCGGTCCGGGATCGCCGTACGCGCCGCCCATCCGCTCGGCGGACCAGGCAACCGCGCCTTCGAGCCCCTTGAGCAGGACGTTGCCGGTGAACCCGTCCGTCACGACGACCCGCGCTCGGGCCCCGGACGCGACGTCATGCCCCTCGACCGGCCCCACGTAGCGGACCTCGACAGGCAGGGCCTCGGCGAGCAGGTCGTGGGTGGACCGGCGCAGGCGGTCGCCCTTGCCAGCCTCGGAGCCGATCGACAGCAGGCCGACGCCGGGATCGTCGACGCCGAGCGCGCAGGCGTAGGCCCAGCCCGCGAGGGCCAGCTGACGCAGGACGTCGGGGGTGGCATCGGTCGCGGCACCCACGTCGAGCAGGACGAGCGGTCCGGCGAGCGACGGCACCACGACGGTCAGGGCCGGTCGCGACATGCCGCCCACGCGACCGAGGCCGAGCACGGCGGCAGCGACGGCGGCACCGGTGTGCCCGACAGACACCCAGCCGTCCGCCAGGCCGCCTGCGACCAGCCCGACCGCCACCGCGACAGTCACGTCGTCATGGGTGCGCAGCGTCGACAGCGGGTTGGCGCCCATCGGGGCGCCGCGGCCGGCATCGACGATGCGGACATGCGCGGGATCGACGCCGCGTTCGAGCAGGAGCGTGCGCGTGAGCTCCGCCGGGCCGACCACGGCCAGGGTGATCCCGCGCGGATCGGTCAGGTGAGCCGCGATCGCGTCGGCGACGACTGCCGGAGCCCCGTCGCCTCCGAGCAGGTCGAGAGCGATCGTCGTCATGCGCGCGCCTGACCCATCAGGCCGCGCGACATGGCTAGACGTCGAGGACGCGACGCTTGGCGTACGTGCCGCAGGTCGGGCACGCGGTGTGGGCCACGTGCTTCTCCTTGCAGCGGGCGCAGGCCACCAGGGTCGGCGTCGCGGCCTTCCACTGCGAGCGGCGATGCCGGGTGTTCGAGCGCGAGGTCTTCCGCTTGGGAACAGGCACGGTCTTTCCTTCGGTCGGGCTCTACGCCTAGGGCGCGTCGCGTCGGTGCGTCAGGCGTCGGGGTCCTGCAGGGTCGCCAGGGCGGCCCAGCGCGGATCCGTCGCCTCGTGGGCGTGCGACGGGTCGTCCTCGAGCCGTA
>JAFIHP010000309.1 GCA_017849335.1 Actinomycetales bacterium
CCGGGACCTGCAGGTGCGCCGCAACCAGGGTCACGCGGGCTCCGCGCGACACCGCCGTGCGGGCCAGCTCGACCCCCTGGAGCCCGCTGCTGCGATTCCCCAAGAACCGCACGGGATCCCAGGCCTCGTGCGTGCCGCCGGCGCTGACGACGACGTGCCGCCCGACGAGGTCGGCGAGGGCGGACCCCCGGCGCAGGACGTCCTGCGCCGCCGCCACGATCTGCTCGGGGTCCGGGAGCCGGCCGGGGCCGCTGTCCGTGCCGGTGAGGCGACCGCTCGCGGGCTCGAGGATGAGGACACCCCGCTCGCGCAGGAGGGCGACGTTGCGCTGCGTCGCCGGGTGCTCCCACATCTCGGTGTGCATCGCCGGCGCGAGGAGCACGGGGCCGCGGGCGGTGAGCAGGACGTTGGTGAGCAGATCGTCGGCAATCCCCGTGACGGCACGGGCGAGGAGGTCAGCGGTGGCCGGGGCGACCAGAACGAGGTCGGCCTGCTGGCCCAGCCGGACATGGGGCACGTGGTGCACCTCGGTCCAGACATCGTCCGCCACCGGCTTGCCCGACAGGGCCGCCCACGTCGGTGCGCCGACGAACCGCAGGGCGTTGACGGTGGGCACGACCGTGACGTCGTGCCCCGACTCGCGCAGGCCGCGCAGGACCTCGCAGGCCTTGTAGGCGGCGATGCCGCCGGCCACGCCGAGGACGACGCGCGCCGGCATGTCAGCGACGCGCAGGCTCAGGCGTCGAAGTCGTCAGCGACCTCGACCGCGACGACCTCGACCTCGTCGGCCAACGGCTCGCTGGTCAGCAGGCCCGCGTCGATCTCGCGCAGGGCGATGCTGAGGGGCTTCTCCTGGACGTGGGTCTCGACGAGCGGGCCGACGTACTCCAGCAGGCCCTCGCCGAGCTGGGAGTAGTACGCGTTGATCTGGCGGGCACGCTTCGACGCGTAGATGACCAGCGAGTACTTGGAGTCGGTCTTCTCCAGCAGCGCGTCGATCGAGGGGTGGGTGATGCCCTCGGGGCGGGTGGAAGTGCTCACGTCGAAGCCTCACTCATCAAGGGTCGCCGGTGGCGGGACCGGCACGGGCCCACGCGGAACGCGCGCAGGATCAGCCACCCATGCTAGCAAGGCCTGGGCGCACTCCCGCACATCGGCGTTGACGAGCACGGTGTCGAACTCCTCGGCCGCGGCGAGCTCGGTCCGGGCGACGGCCAGTCGCTGGGCGACCGCGTCCGGGTCCTCGGTGCCCCGGCCGGTCAGCCGGCCGGTCAGCGTCTGCCAGGACGGAGGCGCCAGGAACACCAGTCGGGCGTCCGGCATCGCGGCCCGGACCTGGCGAGCGCCCTGCAGCTCGATCTCGAGCAGCACCGGGTGCCCGGCCGCACGGCGCTCCTCGACCGGACCGCGCGGAGTCCCGTAGCGGTTGCCGGCGAACTCGGCCCACTCCAGCAGCCCGTCCTCGGCGACCAGGTCGTCGAACTGCTCCGGCGTGACGAAGAAGTACGACTCGCCGTCGACCTCCCCCGGGCGCATCGCGCGCGTCGTGGCGCTCACCGACAGCCAGATCGACGGGTCGACTTCGAGGACCTCGCGCACCGCCGTGCTCTTGCCGACCCCGGACGGCCCGGAGACGACGACCAACGGAGCGCGCGTGACCGCGGACGTCATGCGGACTGCCCTGCCAGGGCCGTCCGCAGCGCGCGCCGCTGGTGCACGCCCAGCCCCTGCACACGGCGGGTCGGGGCGATCCCGACGGTCTCCATCAGGCGGGCGGACCGCACCGACCCCAGCCCCGGAACGCACTCCAGCAGCCACGACACGCGTAGTCCCGCCCAGACCGGGTTCGCCTCCGCGCCGTCGATCACGTCGACCGCCGACAGCTCGCCGGACTTGATCGCCTGCCGTACCCGCGCGCGCTCCTGTCGCGAGGCCAGGGCCGCGGCCAGCGCCGCGGCACGCTGCTCGTCGCTGCGCGGCGGCACGCTCACCGGTCGCCTGCCCCGGCGATCTCGGCGGCGATCGCGCGCGCGGCAGCGGCCGGATCCCCGGCGCCGGTGATCGGGCGGCCGACGACGAGCAGGTCGGCACCGTCGGCGATGGCCTTCCCCGGCGTCGCCACCCGACGCTGGTCGTCCAGGGCCGCGCCGGCGGGCCGTACGCCCGGGGTGATCAGCACGATGTCGGCCGGCACCGCGGCGCGGATGGCGGCGACCTCCTGCGGCGAGCAGACGACGGCGCGCGCGCCGGCGTCGACCGCGAGCACCGCGAGCCGGACCGCAGCGGCCGACGGCGGACCCACGAGCCCGATCCGATCGAGGGTCGCCGCATCCAACGACGTCAGCACGGTCACCGCGGTGACCTTCGTCTGCGGCAGCGCGTCGACCGCCGCGGCGACCATCTCGGGACCGCCCGCCGCATGCACCGTGAGGTAGGTCGGAGCCAGCGGCGCCACGGCCCGGGCGGCTCCGCGCACCGTCGCCGGGATGTCGTGCAGCTTCAGGTCGAGGAAGACGTCGATGTCCACGCCGGCCGCCTCGAACGCCGCCCCGCGCGCCGCGTGCACGGCCTGTGCACCGTCGCGGCAGAACACCTCCAGGCCGACCTTCACCGTCGACACGACCCCCGCCACGGCCGCGGTCCACGCGGCCAGCGTCGCCAGGTCCGGCGCGTCCATCGCCACGGCCACCGGTGCCGTCGCGTCGCTACTCCGCGCCCCATGCGCCGTCGCGTCGCTACTCGGCGATGAAGTCGAGCCCATCGTCCACCTCCACCACGTCCGGCCCCCGATGCGCGTACGAGACCGCCTGCGACAGGCTCGAGAAGCCGCGTTCGACCAGCGCCCGGTGCAGCTCGGTGTGGATCCGGGCAGGAGCCGACGGATCGTGGAAGATCGCCGTACCGACCGACACCGCGTTCGCCCCGGCGAGCACGAACTCCAGGGCGTCACGACCGGAGCGGATGCCGCCCATCCCCAGGATCGGCAGATCCGGGAACGCCTGGCGGATCTGCCACACGCACCGCACGGCCACCGGCCGGATCGCCGGCCCGGAGAGGCCACCGGTGACGCCTGCCAGGTGCGGGCGCATCGTGTCGATGTCGATGACCATTCCCAGCAGCGTGTTGATGACGGAGACGCCCGTCGCCCCGGCCCGGACCACCGCCCCCGCGATCTCGACGATGTCGGTCACGTCGGGCGACAGCTTCGCCAGGATCGGCATCCGCGGGTCGCTGTGCCGGCGCACCGCCTGGATCACGGCCGCCGCGGAGTCCGGGGCGCAGGCGAAGACCTGACCTCGGCTCTCGACGTTGGGGCACGAGATGTTGACCTCGATCGCCGAGATCCCACGCGTCAGGCGCAGGCGGGCAGCGAGCTTGCCGTACTCGTCGACCGAGCCGCCGGCGATGGACACGATGGTGCGCGCACCCCGGTCGACGAGCCACGCCAGGTCGTGCTCGATGAAGCGGTCGATCCCCGGGCCCTGGAGTCCGATCGAGTTCAGCATCCCGCTCGGCGTCTCCGCCATGCGCGGGGTCGGCCGGCCGGACTGCGGGTTCAGCTTGACGCTCTTGGTGACGATGGCACCGAGTTCGGTGATGTCGACGAACTGGTCGAGCTCGCGCCCGGCCGCAGCGCACCCGGACGCGGTGAGCACCGGGCTGGGCAGGCGCAGACCCGCGAGCTCGGCGCTCATGTCGATCGCCGGCAGCGGCGCGTCGCCGGGCAGCGGATCGTGCGAGATGAGGGCCCTGGTCATCGTTGGCCGGCCTCCTGTGGTGCGCCCAGCGTGTCGGGCGGGATCGTGCCGACATCGGACCAGCGGACGCGGTCGCCGCGGAACACCGGGCCTTCCACGCACGAGCGCAGCATCCGCGTCACCCCGTCCTCGCCGACGACCGGCAGGACGCACGTCATGCAGACCCCGACGCCGCAGGCCATGGCCTCCTCGACGGCGCACTGGCTGTACGCCCCGCGCTCGCTGGCCACACGGGCGACCTGCTCGAGCATCCCCATCGGACCGCAGGCGTAGACCACGTCCGCGTTCACGCGGTCCATCACCGTCGGCAGCACGTCGGTCACCCTCCCGCGCTCGCCCAGCGACCCGTCATCGGTGGTGATCGTCAGGTTCGACGCGAGCCGCTTGAGCTCGAGTGTCCCGAAGAGCTTCTCCTCGGTCGCGGCCCCGACCACGACATCGACCCGGCAGCCCCGCTCACGCAGGTGCTCGGCGAGCATGAACAGCGGCGCCGAGCCGTACCCGCCGCCGACGAGGACGCACGCGACCGGCTGCTTGGGGAGGACGAACGGCCGTCCGAGCGGACCCACGATGTCGATCACGTCGTGCCGGCGCCGGTCGGCCAGCCAGCGGGTTCCCTTGC
>JAFIHP010000310.1 GCA_017849335.1 Actinomycetales bacterium
GAGACCTCGGTCACCCTGGTCGGGCGGAGCGCTCGCGACGGGGTCGCCGCGTCCGCGGACCTGTCCGCTGTGCTGCCGACGGCCGACATCGTCGTCGTCGCTGTCCCGCTCGACCAGACCACGCGCGGACTGGTGGACGCGAGGTTCCTCGCGACGATGCGCGACGGCTCGCTCCTGGTCAACGTCGCCCGAGGGCCGGTGGTCGACATGGACGCACTCGTCGCGGAGGTCGGCCGGGGGCGGTTGCGCGCAGCGCTCGACGTGACCGACCCCGAGCCGCTGCCTGCCGACCACCCGCTGTGGACGCTGCCCGGCGTGCTCATCAGCCCGCACGTCGGCGGGAACACCTCCGCCTTCGTGCCGCGTGCGCGCCGGCTCGTCGCCGAGCAGCTCGCTCGGCTGGCGGCCGGGCAGGCTCCGCTGCACATCGTCTCCGCCGGAGTATCCCGGACGTAGCCGCCAGGTGGTCGGGGTCGCCCCCGCGCGCGTCTATCGTCGAAATCGGGGTACTGGGGTGCCAGTTGCACCGACCGTCCGGAGGAGGACGGGCGATCGAGACGCCTGGGGGCGAGTGTGGGTTCTGTGTTGTCTGTCCGTCGTCGGGTCGTGGCCGCGACCGTGACTGCCTGCGTCTGCACGTCGCTGGCCGCCGTGCCCGCTCGCGCCTCGGCGCCCGCCGCGTCGACCCCATCCGCGGACGAGATCATCGCGGTGCTGCGCGCGGAGGGGCTGGACATCGCCGCCGTGCCCTCCAGCACGATGGTGACGTTCTACGCCGGGCTTCCCCGCGACTCCGCAGGCCTGGCCACCGCCGCGCGCGCGGCGTCGACGCCCGGATCGCCGACCTACCGCCAGTTCCGGAGCCTTCGTGACGTCGGTCGGGACTTCGGGGCGACGAGCCGGCAGGTCGCCGCACTGCACCGAGCGGCCGCGTCCGTCGGACTGCGAAGCCGCGTGGACACCTCACGCCTGTTCACGCGACTGTCCGGGACGGCGCAGGCGTGGCAGGTCCAGCTGGGAGGGCCCCTCGTCGTCCTGGGCACCGACGCCTCCGCGACGATCCTGCCGCTGAAGGACCTCATCGAGCCGTCCGGCCGGCAGCAGACGCACGTCCCGAAGGCCCTGCGCGGCCTGGTCCGCGACGTGATCCCGAGCCAGACGCTGGCCGCTCCGCCCTCGACGCCCGCCCCCGTCGTCCCGGCCGAGCCCCTGACCCCTGCGCCGCAGCCGCTCCGGCCACTGCCCACGGCGACGGGGACGCCCGGCGACTCCTGCTTGACTCCCGACCAGCTGACGAACACCTACACGCCGGCCCAGCTGCACACGGCGTACGGGACGGCGGCCCTGCGCGCGGACGGCATGACCGGACGCGGCACACGGATGACCGTCCTGTCGCTCGGTCAGGCGTTCTCCCCGCAGCTTGTGGCCTACGCCGCACAGTGCTTCGGGTACCGCGCGCCGCGCATCCAGACCGTCGCCGCGGACGGTGTCCAGGGTCGGCTGCCGGTCCTCGGCCTCGGATCCGAGGACGAGAGCCTGCTCGACCTGCAGGTCGTCGCCCCGATCCTGACGGGCGCGTCCTCGGTGCGGATCGTGGAGACGCCGGAGGCCGCGAACCTGGTCGAGTCCATGGTCAACGGCATGGCGACCGCGCTGAACGCCGACGGGAGGGGCACGGCGTCGCCCGACGTCGTGAGCGTGTCCTACGGGGAGTGCCTGGACGTCACCGGGGCGACCGACGCGGCGCTGGGGGCGCTCGGCACGTTCGCCGTGGCCGAGGACCTGCTCGCGTCGGCGGCGCTGGTGGGAACGAGTGTCTTCGTCGCCAGCGGCGACGCCGGAGCGGCGGGCTGCACCCGCGGCGAGGCCGATGCGACGGCGCAGGAGGTGTCCTGGCCCTCGAGCTCGCGCTGGGTCACCGCCGTCGGCGGGACGCTGATCTCCCTCACCGCCGACAACCACCGGTCGGCCGAGCAGGTGTGGAACAACGCGCCGTGGTTCGGGCCGAACGCGGGCGGCGCCGGTGGCGGACCGGCGCTCGGGCCTCGCCCCTGGTACCAGCCTCGCGCGACGCCGGCGGACCGTCGGATCGTCCCCGACCTGGTCGCGCACGCGTCCGACCTCGTCGGCTGGCCGCTCGCGGTCCCGACGGAGTCCGGGGGCGCGACCATCGTCCCGATCGGCGGCACGAGCGCGTCGACGCCGTTCGTCGCCGCGAACTTCGCGCTCATCGCTGCCCGGGAGCGCGCCGCCGGCCGCCCGCCGCTCGGGTTCGTCAACCCGTGGCTGTACGCCCTGGGAGCACGTGGCCAGGGGTTCTACGACATCGCGGGCTCCAACAACCAGACGAACCCGCAGACACCCTGCTGCGTGGCGACTCGGGGGTTCGACCAGGCGAGCGGGCTCGGCGCACCGAGGTTCGTCGACATCGCGGCGCGGGTCCCCTCCGCGGCGCAGGGTCGGTCGTAGGTTCAGCCCAGGTCGTCCCCACCTCAGAAGGAGCACGTGATGAGCCGAGCCCTGCGAACCATCGTCCCGACCGCAGTCGCGGCAGCCGTCGTGCTCGCGGTACCGGGAGCCGCGGTCGCCGCGGCGGCGCCGGCGGCGGTGCCGGGTGAGACCGGAGCGCAGACGACGATCACCATGAACGTCACCGGGTGCGAGGGCTGCACGATCCAGGCGAACCAGTTCGTCGACGACACGACGCCCGCGTACCAGTCGAAGAGCGCTGTCGTCACGGGCGGGGTCGCCACCCTCGCCGTGCCGACGGCGAACACGAAGGGCATGTACTTCTCCATCCAGACCGCCAAGCCGGCTCGCATCGACGCCCTCCCGCTCATCACCACGCAGGTCAAGGGCCGCCGCGCCGGTTCGACACTGACCCGGGGGCAGCAGATCGCCGGCAAGAAGGCCAGCGCCTGCTGGGCGGGCACCAGCGACGCGGCGGTCACCATCGCCGTGACGGTGAACCGGGTGAAGATGCCGAGCTTCCCGAACGGCAAGAAGAAGACGCTGGTCCCGCTCGCGCGCTTCGCCCCGACCGTCAAGGCACTCGGCGGGTTCAGCACCGCGTACAAGGGTGTCCTGGCCACCCAGGACGTCTGGCCCTGCGCCAACTCGTGACCCGTCGGTTCCGGTCGTCCGCTCCCCGGGGGTCGTTCCGCGGGGGCGGTACGTAGGGTCTTCCCCATGCCGACCTACCGCTCACGTACGTCCACCCACGGCCGCAACATGGCGGGGGCCCGCGCCCTGTGGCGCGCGACCGGGGTCACCGACGCGGACTTCGGCAAGCCGATCGTGGCGGTCGTGAACTCCTTCACGCAGTTCGTGCCGGGGCATGTGCACCGCCACCACCGCCGCCGGCTGGTCGCC
>JAFIHP010000311.1 GCA_017849335.1 Actinomycetales bacterium
GGGGCGGCCGGGTCGTCGACCCGGCCGAGCGCGACGCGGAGACCGCGGCGCTGCGCGAGACGATCGCCGCCGTCAAGGCCGACGACGAGTGGACGCCGTCGCTGCTGTCCGTGGGCGACGGCCTGCTCGTCGCCGCCCTGCACCGCGCCGAGTAGCCTACCCCGCGCACCGACGAGACAGGCCCCGGACGTCACCGTCCGGGGCCTGTGCAGTGCGGTTCAGGCGAGCGTCGCGCCTCAGGCGAACAGGGCCAGCAGCTTGTCGCCGAGGTCCTTGGCCTCCTCGCCGTTGAGCTCGACGACGAGCCGGCCGCCGCCTTCCAAGGGCACGCGCATCACGTAGCCACGGCCCTCCTTGGTCACCTCGAGCGGGCCATCGCCCGTTCGCGGCTTCATCGCGGCCATGCAGGTCCCCTTCCTCCAGCGTGGACGGGCCCGAACGTGCGAGCCCGGTGGATTGGCGACCATTATTCCGAATACGCGCCGACGACGTACCGGCGGGTCGTGCGCGGGCGCCGGACGGGTGCGCGTGAGGCCCCCGGTCAGGACGGGTCGGGGGTGCCTCTCCCCGCGCGGCGCAGGCGTTCGATCTCGTCCCGGAGCCCCTCGATCTCGGCGTCGACCTCGTCCATGCGGTAGCCGCGGGCCACCACGTCGAAGGCTGGACGCCCGTCGAGGGTGTCCGGCCGCAGGTCCGGCTCGGCGTCCGGGAGCTCGTCCAGCAGCCCGAGGGTCGCGAGGGAGCCGGCGGCGATCACGGCGATCGCCACTATCACGAACAGCCAGGTCATGGGGTTATTCCATCACGGCCGGGCGCCTCACGGGCAGCGCCGGCGCGCCACGCCTCCTCGATGTCGTCGAGGGCCTCGTCGACACCGCTCGCCCAGCGCACGTGCGCCAAGGCGGTGGGCCGGACGAAGCCCCGCTCGACCCAGTGGTCCACCTGTGCGCGCAGATGTCGGTAGTCGTCCCAGGGGTCGAGCACCGCTACCGGCTTGTGGTGCAGGTTCAGCGAGCGGGCCGTCCATGCCTCCGTGAGCTCCTCCAAGGTGCCCAGGCCGCCGGGCAGGGCGAGGAACGCATCGGACCGCTCGTCCATGATCCCCTTGCGCTGGCGCATGTCCCGGGTCACGACGAGCTCGTCGCTGTCGTGGTCGGCGACCTCCATCGCCACGAGCGCGTCCGGGATCACGCCGACGGTGCGCCCGCCGGCTGCGCGCGCCGCAGCGCCGACCGCGCCCATCATCGAGACGGACCCGCCGCCGGACACCAGCGTCCCGCCGCGCGCGGCGACAGCCGTGCCCACCTGGGCGGCGAGGTCGACGTAGCGGGAGTCGATGGTGAGGCCGGAGGCGCAGAAGACACACACGGAGGGTTCGGACCGCACGGCCTGAGGGTACGCAGCGGCCGGACTTGCGCATCCGGCGAGATAGTTCTATATTCAACGACATAAGTGAACCATCAACTACTTGACCGCAGACTAACCGTTCTCAAGGAGCAGACATGAGCACCCCCGCCACCGAGGCCACCGGCCTCGCCGCCGCCGCCGGCACCTGGGCCATCGACACCGCCCACACCAACCTCGGGTTCAGCGCCCGCCACGCGATGGTCGCCAAGGTTCGCGGGTCGTTCAGCGACTTCGCCGGCACCTTCACCATCGACGCCTCCGACGTGTCCGCGTCGTCCGCCGAGCTGACCATCCAGACCGCGAGCATCGAGACCAAGAATGCCGATCGCGACGCCCACCTGAAGTCGGCCGACTTCCTCGACGTCGAGAAGTTCCCCACCATCACGTTCACCTCGACCGCTGTCCGCGCGGACGGCGACGACATCGTGATGACCGGCGACCTCACCGTGCACGGCGTCACCCGCTCGGTCGACATCACCTGGGAGCTCACCGGCGTCAGCCAGGACCCGTGGGGCAACACCAAGGTCGGCTTCGAGGGGTCCGCGAAGATCAGCCGCAAGGAGTTCGACCTGACCTGGAATGCCGCGCTCGAGACCGGCGGCGTCCTCGTCGGCGACGAGATCAAGCTCGACCTCGACGTCGAGGCCGCCAAGCAGGCCTGACCGACCGAGAACGCCCCGGGGGCCGCCACGAGCGGCTCCCGGGGCGTTCTGCTGTCAGGAGCGACCCGACAGCCAGGCGCGCAGTGCGTCCTCACACGCGTGGAGCTGGGCGAGGGGGACGTTCTCGTCGCTGGCGTGGGCCAGCAGCGGATCCCCTGGCCCGTAGTTCAAGGCCGGGACGCCGAGCTCGCTGAAGCGGGCGACGTCCGTCCAGCCGAACTTCGGCCGGGGCACGGCTCCGACGGCGCAGACGAAGTCGGCGGCCGCGGGCCGGTCCAGCCCGGGCGCCGCAGCCGGCGCACTGTCGACGATCTCGACGTCGTAGCCCGCGAGCACCTCGCGCACGTGCGCGATCGCCTCGTCCACCGATCGGTCCGGGGCGAACCGGTGGTTCACGGTCACGACGCAGCTGTCCGGGATGACGTTGCCCGCCACCCCTCCGCTGATCGCGACGGCGGAGAGTCCCTCGCGGTACTCCAGCCCGTCGACGACCGGCCGTCGCGGCTCGTAGCCCCGCAGCCGCTGGAGCACGGGGCCCGCGGCGTGCACGGCGTTATCCCCCATCCACGACCGTGCGCTGTGCGCACGCCGGCCGGTCAGCCGCACCTCGGCACGCAGCGTGCCCTGGCAGCCGCCCTCGATGCCCGCGTCGGACGGCTCCATCAAGATGGCCAGGTCGCCGGCGAGCAGGTCGGGCCGCGCGCCGGCGAGGAGCCCGAGGCCGTTGCGGGCCGCCTCGACCTCCTCGCACTCGTAGAACACGTAGGTGACGTCGCGCACGGGCTCGGCGACCGAGGCCGCCAGGAGCAGCGCGACGGCGACGCCGCCCTTCATGTCGCACGCGCCGAGGCCGTACAGACGGTCGCCCTCGATGCGGTGCGGCAGGTTCCCGGCCGACGGGACGGTGTCCAGGTGGCCGCCGATCACGACCCGCTCGGGCCGGCCGAGGTCGGTCCGAGCGACCACGTTGTGCCCGATCCGCTCCACGACGAGGTGCGCAGCGCCGGCGAGCGCCTGCTCCACCGCGTCGGCGAGCACCTGCTCGTCTCCGGACTCGCTGGGCACGTCGACGAGCTGGGCGGTGAGGGCGACGACGCCCGCGGCGAGGTCGAGGTCGACAGGCACGTCGCTACGGTAATCCCCATGAGCACGCCGACCGACGCCCCCGCCACCGAGGATCCCGCGACCGAGGTTCCGATCAGCGCGAGCGGGCATGCCCTTGCCACGTTCGCGGGCGACACGATGCTCGACGCGTGGTATCCCGCGCCGACGCTCGGCCCCGATCCGGTCGACGTGCCCGGCCTCGACACCGGCATCGACTCGCACGCGGAGCGGGGCGTCGTCGTCCGCGTGATCTCGACGGCGATCGCGGACCTGCAGTCGCCGCCGGTCGACACCGCGGACGCCTACCTGCGCCTGCACCTGCTGTCGCACCGGCTCGTGCGCCCGCGGACGATCAACCTCGACGGGATCTTCGGTCTCCTGCCGATCGTGGCGTGGACCAGCGCCGGCCCCATCGCCCCGGACGACCTGGACGCCGCGCGGCTGGCTCTGCGCCGCCGCGGCCAGCACCTCACGGTGCACGGGCTGGACCGGTTCCCGCGCATGGTCGACTACGTGACGCCCTCCGGCGTCCGGATCGCCGACGGCGACCGTGTCCGGCTGGGCGCGTACCTCGCGCCGGGCACCGTCGTCATGCACGAGGGCTTCGTCAACTTCAACGCCGGCACGCTGGGCACGTCGATGGTCGAAGGCCGGATCTCCGCCGGCGTCGTCGTCGGCGACGGCTCCGACATCGGCGGCGGCGCGTCGATCATGGGCACGCTGTCGGGCGGCGGGACCGAGCAGGTCACCATCGGAGCCGGCTGCCTGATCGGCGCGAACGCCGGCGTGGGCTTCAGCCTGGGTGACGACTGCGTGGTCGAGGCCGGCCTGTACGTCACCGCCGGGTCGAAGGTGACGCTGCCGGACGGCGAGGTCGTCAAGGCACGAGCGCTTTCCGCGGCGCCGGGCCTGCTGTTCCGCCGCAACTCCGTCAGCGGCGCGATCGAGGCCGTCCCCCGCACGGGGTCCTGGGGCGGCCTGAACTCGATCCTCCACGCCACCGACTGAGGCCCTGCGCGCTAGCGGGCGAGGAGGACCGAGCACGCGGCCTCCCGCGTGACCTCCAGTGCCACGGACCCGCGCATCGCCCGGAGACGGTCAGCGAGCGACGTCCGTGGCGCCCCGACCACGACCAGGTCCGGACGCAGGCGGCGGGCGACGTCCAGGATGCGGAACGCGGCACCGGACGTGGCGATGACGTCGTCCGGGCGCGACACCCGCAGGTGAGCACGCACCCCGGCCCGCGCGAGCGCAGCGGTCGCCTCCTGCGGCGCGGCGGCGGGCTCCCCGTCGCTTCCGACCACGGTCAGCACCGTGACGTGGGCGGCCTCGACGAGGGGCAGGCGCAGCAGGACGTCGGCGACCGCACGGGCCGACGGCGACCCGTCGACGCAGGCGAGCACGCTGCGGACCGGTACCCCGGCACGCACGACGGCCACCGGGACGACACTGCGGCGCGCCAGCGTCTCCACCGTTCGGCCCACGCCGGCCGGCTGACCGCCAGACCACGCCTGGGCCCCGACCAGGAGCAGCTCTGTGCCGCGGTGCGCCGCGAGCGCCGCGGCCGGAGCAAGCGGAGTGTCGATCGTCCGCACGGAGGTGAACCCGCATCGGGCCGGAGCGCTCCGCCCCGGCGGCACCGTGTCCGGGTCCTCGCCGGGAGCGACCGACCGCAGCACGTCGATCCGGCAGGCGGGCCACTGCTTGGCGGTGATCCACGACCAGGCCCGGTCGGCGGGCCCGTCCCGGTCGTCGCCGAACGTGAGCCGCGTGATGCCCACCGTCACGTCGAGGCCGACTCGGCCGACGCGGAGTTCTCGA
>JAFIHP010000312.1 GCA_017849335.1 Actinomycetales bacterium
AACGGGGCGATCGCCATCGCGATGCTGCCGAAGAACGACGACGCCGCGCTCGCCCGGTCGGCCATGCCTCCGGACGCGCGGATGACGCGCGCGACCCCGAGCGGCCACTGGACCGACAGGCCCACGCCCGTGCCGAAAAGCCCCAGCAGCACGACCGGCCACCACGTGAAGGCCCAGGCGAGGACGAACGCCGCCAGCGACACGAGGATCGACGCGCGCAGCAGGCGTTCCGCGGCGATGCGCTTGGCCAGTCGGGACCCGAGCACGCGTCCGACGAGCAGCCCGCCCGTGATCGCCCCCAGCGACGCCGCGGCGGCCGCTGGGCCGAACCCGCAGCGCTCCCGCAGGAGGTCGGCACCCCAGTACGTCATGCAGAACTCGGTCGCCAGGAAGCACATGATGACGCCGAGCGACCAGTAGACCGGTGCCCGGAACCGTCCGCCCTCGGCCTCGTGCTGGGCCAGCCCCCGCGTGCCGAACACCGACACGTGCCGGCCGCGCCAGATCTCGACCACGATGAGGCCGACCATCATGATCCACACGCCGGTGCGCCAGCCGAGGAACGTCGCAGCACCGATACCGACCGCGAGCGGGGCGAGCAGGCCCGCGAACGACGCGAGCGCGTGCGCCTCCGTCAGGGCCGCCGGGCCGGCGCCGCCTTGGTAGTCCATCAGGAACGCGTTGACCGAGATGATCAAGAACGTGCCGAAGAAGCTCGTGACGGCGATCCCGGCCAGCGTGACGGGCAGCTGGGCCCCGGGCGCGGTGTAGACCAGCAGCGACGCGACGACGGCGAGCGCCGACACGCGCAGCACGACGCCGCGACCCCACCACGTGATCGCCTTCGCGGTCAGCGCGGCTCCGAGCAGCCCGCCGAGCGCCATCGCGGTGCCGTGCAGCGACGCGACCGCGCGGGTCGTGCCCTGCTCGTCGCGCAGCAGCGCCTGGGTGGCGCCGAACGCGTACAGGAACCACGCCCAGAAGGCCAGCTGGACGTAGGCCTGCCAGGTCGGACGGTCGCGGACCGGGCGGTCCGCATGCACCGGCGCGGACGACTCCGGGCCGGAGACGGAGGTCACGCCAAGGCGCTGATGACGTAGTCGATGGACGCGGTCAGCGCGCGCACGTCGTCCGGATCCACCGCCGGGAACACGGCGATCCGCAGCTGGTTCCGACCGAGCTTGCGGTAGGGCTCGGTGTCGACGATCCCGTTCAGTCGCAGCGCCTTCGTGATCGCCGTCGCGTCGATCGCGTCGTCGATGTCGATGGTCGCGACGACCGCGGAACGCTGCGCGGGGTCAGCGACGAACGCGCTCGCGACCGGCGACGCCTCGGCCCAGTCGTACAGGACACCGGAGGACTCCGCCGACCGCGCGACGCACCAGTCGAGACCGCCGTTGGCGTTGAACCAGTCGACCTGCTCGGCCATCAGGTAGATCGTCGACAGCGCCGGGGTGTTGTAGGTCTGGTCCAGCCGCGAGTTGTCGATCGCCGTCTGCAGGTCGAGGAAGTCGGGGATCCAGCGCCCGGACTCCTTGATCCGCGCCGCACGGGCGATCGCGGCCGGCGACATCAGTGCGAACCACAGGCCACCGTCGGAGCCGAAGGACTTCTGCGGCGCGAAGTAGTACGCGTCGACCTGCGTCAGGTCGACGGGCAGGCCCCCAGCGCCGCTGGTCGCGTCGATCAGCACGAGCGCGCCCTCGTCGGCACCTGCGACGCGGACCGGCGGGATCGCGACGCCCGTGGAGGTCTCGTTGTGCGGGCTGCAGTACGCGTCGATGCCAGCCTCGGCGACGAAGGCGGGCGCCGAGCCCGGGTCGGACGTGATGATCGTCGGGGTGCCGGTGTGCGGGGCCTTCTTGACGCCGCTGGCGAACTTGGCGCCGAACTCGCCGAAGGACAGGAACTGCGCCCGGTCCTCGATCAGGCCGAACGACGCGATGTCCCAGAACGCCGTCGACCCGCCGTTGCCGAGCACGACCTCGTAGCCCTCGGGAAGGGAGAACAGGTCGGCCAGCCCCGAGCGCAGGCGCCCGACCTGGGACTTGACCGTCTTCTGCCGGTGCGACGTGCCGAGGTAGGACTGCCAGACGCCGGCCAGGGCCTCGGCCTGCTCGCGACGGACCTTCGAGGGACCCGAGCCGAAGCGGCCGTCGGCGGGGAGCAGGTCGGCGGGGATACGGATCTCTTCCGGCGAAGCGGCCACGAGCGGTTCACTCCTGTGCTAGGGGGCGGTAGTGCAAACCCTAGACCGCTTCGACGGCTGATCCGACCGCGGGACCAGCTCCCTCTCAGATCGGCTGGTAGCCGGAGGGCGCCACGCGCTCGGGGTCCCAGCCGGGCACCTGCTCGGGCGTGCGCGGCCCGGGGCCGACGTAGCGCGCCGACGGCCGGATGAGCCGTCCGGTGCGCTTCTGCTCGAGGATGTGGGAGCTCCAGCCGGCGAGCCGGGCGCACGTGAACATCGACGTGAACATGTCCGAGGGCACCTCGGCGAAGTCCAGGACGATCGCGGCCCAGAACTCGACGTTCGTCTCGAGCACGCGGTCCGGACGGCGCTCGCGCAGCTGCTTCAGCGCGGCCTGCTCGAGGGCCTCGGCCACCTGGTAGCGCGGGGCGCCCAGGTCGCGCGCGGTGCGGCGCAGGACGCGGGCGCGCGGGTCCTCGGCCCGGTAGACCCGGTGCCCGAAGCCCATCAGCCGCTCGCCGCGGTCGAGGACGCTGCGCACGTACGCGTCGGCGTCGCCGCTGCGCTCGACCTCCTCGATCATGTGCAGCACGCGCGCCGGGGCGCCGCCGTGCAGCGGTCCGCTCATCGCGCCGACCGCGCCGGAGAGCGCCGCGGCGACGGCGGCGCCGGTCGAGGCGATCACCCGTGCGGTGAAGGTCGAGGCGTTCATCCCGTGCTCCGCGGCCGACACGAAGTACGAGTCGACGGCCTGCACGTGCTTGGGGTCCGGGTCGCCGCGCCAGCGGCGCATCATGCGCTCGACGACGGTCCGGGCCTCGTCGATGTGATCCTCGGGGACCTTCGGCTTGTCGATCCCGCGCGCCGACTGGGCGGCGAACGCCATGGCCTGGACGGAGACCCGGGCGAGGTTCTCGCGGGCGGTGTCGTCGTCGATGTCGAGCAGCGGGCGCATGTCGTAGATCGGCGCGAGCATCGCGATGCTCGACTGCACGTCGACGCGCACGTTGCCGGAGTGCACCGGGATCGGGAAGGGCTCGGCGAAGGGGAGGCCCGGTCCGAACTCGTTGTCGACCAGCAGGCCCCACACGTTGCCGAAGGAGACCTTGCCGACGAGATCCTCGATGTCGACGCCTCGATAGCGCAGGACGCTGCCGTCGCGATCCGGCTCGGCGATCTGCGTCTCGAAGGCGACGACGCCCTCAAGTCCTGGCACGAACTCGACCACGGTCGACTCCTCACGGCTCGGTGTGTCCCCGCTCATTCAACAGCGCGCGCAATTCGGTGGTGAGATCGACCCATGACTTCCGCGTCACATGACCGCGCGAGCGGGCCCGGCGACCCGACCGACCTGGGGGCGTTCCGCGTCCCGTACGAGGCGGGCGGGCTGGCCGAGTCCGACCTCGCACCCGCGCCCCTGGCCCAGTTCCGCGCGTGGTTCGCCGACGCCGTCGCCGCCGCGCTGCCCGAGCCCAATGCCATGGTGCTCGCGACGGCCGACGCCGACGGCCAGCCGAGTGCGCGCACCGTGCTGCTCAAGGAGGTCGACGCTCGCGGGTTCGTGCTGTACACGAACTACGGGTCCCGCAAGAGCCGCGAGCTCGCGGCGAACCCGCGGGCGTCGCTGGTGTTCCCGTGGTTCGCGATGCAGCGGCAGGTCGTCGTCGTCGGTGCCGTCGAGCGCGCGGGTCGCGACGAGGCGGCGGAGTACTTCGCCTCCCGGCCGCACGGGTCACGACTGGGGGCCTGGGCGAGCAGGCAGTCCGAGGTCATCGACGGCCGCGCCGGCCTGGAGGCCGAGTACGAGCGCCGCGCTGCGCAGTTCCCCGACGAGGTGCCGCTCCCGGAGGTCTGGGGCGGGTGGGTGGCTCGCCCGCTGACGGTCGAGTTCTGGCAGGGACGGCCGTCGCGGTTGCACGACCGGCTGCGCTACCGCGCGTCCGGCGCCGCAGCGGCCCTGGACGACGCGACGGCCTGGGCGGTCGAGCGCCTGTCGCCCTGACGAGCCGGCGGGTACGGTCCACTCCCCGGGACGTGGAGGTGGGCACATGACGGCGAGCGCCGCGACGCGGTTCGGCCTGGTCCGCATGGACCCGCGCGACCCGACCGAGCCGCACCGTACGGCGAGCCCGCTGGAGCTGCTCTTCGACCTCGTGTTCGTCGTCGCCGTGTCGGTCTCCTCGAAGGCGCTCTTCGACGTCGAGGCCGAGGGCCAGCTGCTCGACGCCGTCGGCGGGTACCTGGCGGTGTTCTTCGCCATCTGGTGGGCCTGGATGGGGTTCACCTGGTTCGCGACGTCGTTCGACACCAACGACTGGCTGTACCGGGTCACGACCGTTCTGCAGATGGCCGGCGCCCTCGTCATCGCCTCGGGGGCGAAGGCCGTAATCCTCGAGGGCGACATCACCTGGGTCGTCATCGGCTACGTCGTGATGAGGGTCGGCACGGTCGCGCAGTGGGTGCGCGTCGCGGTCACGAACCCGACCTACCGCGGGACCGCGCTGCGCTACGCGTTCGGCATCACCGGCCTGCAGGTGCTCTGGCTGCTGCTGCTGTGGGTGCCGAGCGGCTGGCTCGCCCCGTGCTTCCTCGTCCTGGTCGTGCTCGAGGCGCTCGTGCCGGTCGTCGCCGAGCGGCACCGGCCGACGCCGTGGCACCCGCACCACATCACCGAGCGGTACGGCCTGTTCACGATCATCCTGCTGGGCGAGTCGATCCTCGCGTCGTCCAACGCCATCTTCGCGGCGATCGACGGCGGCGAGGAGCCGGGGCCGTTCCTCGTCATCGCGTTCCTGGGCTTGGTGATCGTGGCGGGGATGTGGTGGGTCTACTTCGCGCGCTCGATGCACGGGCAGGTCACGACCATGCGGTCGGCGTTCCGGTTCGGCTACTTCCACTACGCGATCTTCGCCGCAGCCGGGGCGTACTCGGCCGGCGTCGAGGTCGCGGTGGCGACCGCTGAGCACGCCACGCACCTGGACCCGGTGATCGCGCGCGCGACGCTCGCGGTCCCCGTGAGCCTGTTCGTCCTCGGCGTGTGGTGGCTGGCGCTGCGGCCGTCGCTCGCCCCGGCCGTCAACGTCGCCGTCGTGGCGCTGTGCGTGGTGATCGCCGCGTCGGTGGTCCTGCCGGCGTCGATGGCCGTGATCGCCGCCGCGATGGTCGCCATCGTGGTGCTCGTCGAGCGCTCGGGGGCACGGGCCCCTGCGTAGGCGCCGCGACCGCGGCGTAGGTTCACGCGGTGGCCCGACTGCTCGCCGACCTGACGCCGTGGCGCGTCAGTCCGGCGTACCGGCGGCTGTGGGGCGCGCTGGGGATCAGCAACGTCGGGCAGCAGATGGCGACCGTCGCCGTCGGCCTGCAGGTGTGGGACATCACCCGCTCGAGCCTCATGGTCGGCCTCGTCGGGCTGTTCCAGCTCGTGCCGCTGGTCGGGTTCGGACTCTACGGCGGGACGCTGTCCGACGCGTTCGACCGACGGACGGTCGGCATCATCTCCGCGGTCGGGCTGTGGAGCGCCTCCATCGCGTTCTGCCTGCAGTCGGTCGCGCACCTGCAGTCGGTGGCGTTGCTGTACGCGATCATCGCGGTGCAGTCGGCGTTCTTCGCCGTCGGAAACCCGGCGCGCCAGGCGATCATCCCGCGCATCGTCCCGGAGTCGATGCTGCCCGCCGCCAACGCCCTCGGGACGCTCACGTGGAACCTCGGGTTCACGATCGGGCCCGTCCTCGGCGGCCTCCTCGTCGCGGCGACCGGCACCGTGACGACCGCGTACCTGATCGACGTCGTGGCGTTCACGGTCGTCATCTGGGCCATGGTGCGGCTGCCGCGCCTGCCACCGGTCGTCGAGCCCGGCACCGCACGGCCGCGGGCCGGCTGGTCGGCGGTGCGGGAGGGCTTCGTGTTCCTCGCGGGCAAGCGCAACCTGCAGATGACGTTCTACCTCGACATCGTGGCCATGGTCTTCGGGATGCCGCGCGCGCTGTTCCCGGCGATCGCCGCCGCCTGGTACGGCGGGTCCGCCCGCGACGTCGCGCTCGTCGTCGGCCTGCTGTCGGCGGCGCCGGCTATCGGCGCCGTCGCGTCGGGCGTGCTGTCGGGCCCGATCGCCCACGTGCGGTGGCAGGGTCGCGTCATCCTCGGCGCGATCATCGTGTGGGGCCTCGCGATCGCCGGGTTCGGGCTCGTGCGCTGGCTGCCGCTCGCGCTCGTGCTGCTGGCCGTGGCGGGGGCGGCGGACAACGTCTCGGCGGTCCTGCGCATGACGATCCTGCAGGTGGCCACGCCCGACGAGTTCCGCGGTCGCCTGCAGGGGGTGTTCACCGTCGTCGTCGCCGGCGGGCCCCGGCTGGGCGACGTCGAGGCGGGGGTCGTCGCCGCGCTCTTCGGCGAGGCGTTCAGCGTCGTGTCGGGCGGGCTGGCGTGCGTCGGCCTCGCGGTCGCGCTCGTCGCCGGGAGCCCGGGCTTCCTGCGCTACGACGCGCGCCACCCCGTCCCCTGACACCGCCGACACGACCCAGATGGTTGCTCAGAGGGGGCAAAACGGACGCAAACCAACCACCGGAGTCGTGTCGGCGGTTGGGGGTCGG
>JAFIHP010000313.1 GCA_017849335.1 Actinomycetales bacterium
ACCCCATGACCGCGACGCGCAGCGGGACCTCCAGTCCCTCCAGGCCCGCCGTGACCTGCTCGGCCAGCGTGTAGACGTCGACCTGGGCCCGTCCGCACGACGGGCACGACACGATCTCGAGCCCGCGCTGGCGCAGGTTCAACGACTCCAGGATGGCGATGCCGACCTTGACCTCCTCGACCGGCGGCGCCGACAGCGAGACCCGGATCGTGTCGCCGATGCCACGGCTGAGCAGCCCACCGAACGCCACGGCGGACTTGATCGTGCCCTGGAACGTGGGTCCTGCCTCGGTGACGCCCAGGTGCAACGGGTAGTCGCACTGCTCGGCCAGCTGCATGTAGGCGAGCATCATCACGACGGGGTCGTGGTGCTTCACGGAGATCTTGATGTCGCGGAAGCCGTGCTCCTCGAACAGCGACGCCTCCCACAGCGCGGACTCGACGAGCGCCTCGGGCGTCGCCTTCCCGTACTTGGCCAGCAGCCGCTTGTCGAGGGAGCCGGCATTGACCCCGATGCGGATCGGCGTGCCGTGGTCGGTCGCTGCGCGAGCGATCTCGCCCACCTTGTCGTCGAACTGCTTGATGTTGCCGGGGTTGACCCGGACGCCCGCGCATCCGGCCTCGATGGCCGCGAACACGTACTTCGGCTGGAAGTGGATGTCGGCGATGACCGGGATCCCGCTCTTGCGGGCGATCTGCGGGAGCGCGTCGGCGTCGTCCTGGCTCGGAACCGCGACGCGGACGACCTGGCAGCCCGCCGCCGTGAGCTGGGCGATCTGCTGCAAGGTCGCGTTGACGTCCGACGTGAGCGTGGTGCACATCGGCTGCCCGGTGGCCGGGGCGGCGCCGCCGACCGCGACCGGGTGGGTGGGGTGCTTCAGCAGGAGCTGGCGCGAACGGCGCCTGGGCGCGACGACGGGGGGCGGGGCCACGGGCAGGCCCAGGTCGATGCTCACGTGGGCATTATCCCTGGTCGGGCCGGCACCGCACGGTAGAGCACGTGATGAGACAGCCGATCGCCCGCCGGAAGCGCCGGGTGGTCGAAGTCGCTGCCCGCGTCGTGGGCCATGCCGATCCGCTCCATCACGGCGCGCGAGCGGGCGTTGGCCGGCACGGTGAAGGATACCACCTCCGGCAGCGCGAGCGGTCCGAACGCATGCTCCAGGCACGCCTGGGCGGCCTCCGTCGCGTACCCCTGGCCCCAGAAGCGCCGCGCGAGGCGCCAGCCGATCTCGACGCAGGGCTCGCTCGCGTGCGCGAACGGAGGCTCGAAGCGGGGCACCACGAGCCCGACGTAGCCCACGAAGGTCCCGGTCGCGGTCTCCTCGACCGCCCAGCCGGTGAAGCCGTGCTCGGCCTCGAGCGCCCGGAACCGGTCGACGAGCGCATCGCTCTGCTCACGGGTCAGCGTGCCCGGGAGGAACTCGCACACGGCTGGATCGGCGTTCATGGCTGCGAACGGAGACCGGTCGCTGTCGCGCCACGACCGCAGCCTCAGCCGCCGTGTCGTCAGGCGGAGGTCGCTCACTGCAGCGCCAGCGGCTTGACCAGGTCGGCCCAGATGACGATGACGCCCATCAGCAGCAGAGCTCCCGAGGCGACGTACGCGACCGGCATCAGGCGGGCGATGTCGACGGGCCCCGGGTCGGGCCGCCCGCGCCAGCGGGCAAGCCGGCGCCGCACGGCCTCGTACAGCGCCCCCGCCACGTGGCCGCCGTCGAGCGGGAGGATCGGGATGAGGTTGAACAGGAACAGGAACAGGTTCAGCGAGGCGATGAGTCCGAGGAAGGTCGCCGCCTTCGCCCGCAGCGGCTCGTCCATGGCGGCGATGTCACCGCCGAGCCGGCTCGCCCCGACGACGCTGACCGGGCTGTCGGCCGAGCGTTCCTGGCCGCCGATGAGCGTGTCGGACACCAGCTCGTACAGCCGGACGGGCAGGCTCACCAGGGCGACGACGGACCGGGTCGTCAGGTCCCACATGTAGGCGGGGACCGCCGACACGGGCTGCGGCTCCCAGGCGAACTCCGGACCCACGCCGAGGTACCCGGCGGTCACGACCTCGTCGGTCGGGTTCCCGTCGGCATCGAGGGCCGGCCGTTGGGCGGTCGCGATCGTGACCGGCAGGACGACCTGCTGCCCGTCGCGCTCGATCGTCAGGTCGGCCTGCGCGCCCGGGTTCGCGCGGATCCAGCTCGTCGCGTCGTCCCACGTCTGCATCGCGATGCCGTCGATCGCCGTGATCGTGTCGCCGATCTGGAGGCCGGCCTCGCTGGCCGGCGACGGGGACGATCCCGTCGGGCACTGTCCGGACGGCAGCGGCGTCGCGTTCGGCTGAGCGGCTGTCGGGACGCACGGCGGCACGGATGCGACCTGCAGCGTCGGCGCCGGCAGCCCGATTCCGACGAGGACGACACCGAAGAGGACGAACGCGAGGAGCAGGTTCATCGTGGGTCCGCCCAGCATCACCACGACGCGCTTGCGCACGGGCAGCCGGTAGAACGCCCGGTCCTCGTCCCCGGGGCCGATCTCCTCGGCCGACTGGCGACGGGCGTCGTCGATGAGCTGGGAGAAGCGGCCCGTCGTGGTCGCCCGCACGGCTCCGTCCGGCCCCGGGGGCAGCATCCCGATCATCCGGATGTATCCGCCGACCGGAATGGCCTTGAAGCCGTACCGCGTCTCCCCGCGCTGCCAGGAGGCGACGGAGGGTCCGAACCCGATCATGTACTCGGTCACCTTGACGCCGAACTTCTTGGCGGGGATGAGGTGACCGAACTCGTGCAGCGCGATCGACAACCCGATCAGCAGCGCGAAGATGACGATCCCCACGACCTCAACCACGGGACACCTCCGCCATCGCCTCGACCAGCTCACCTGCGCGCGTGCGGGCCCACGCGTCTGTCGAAAGGACGTCGTCGAGCGTCGTCGCGTTCCCCTCCACCCACCGGCAGGTCGCCGCCGCGCGGCCGTCGAGGTGCTCGTCGAGGACCGCGGCGACGGTGGGCACGATCCGGTCGAACGGCAGCCGGCCGGCCAGGAACGCCTCGACGCACGCCTCGTCCGCCGCGTTCATCGCGGCCGGCGCGGTCCCCCCGAGGGAGCCGGCCCGGCGGGCCAGCCGCACCGCGGGGAACGCCTCGTCGTCGAGCGGGAAGAACTCCCAGGTCGCAGCGGCCGTCCAGTCGCAGCCGGGAGCCGCGTCGGCCACGCGGTCCGGCCACGCGAGGCCGAGGGCGATCGGCAGCCGCATGTCCGGCGGGCTCGCCTGCGCGAGGGTGGAGCCGTCGACGAACTCGACCATCGAGTGCACGACCGACTGCGGATGGACGACCACGTCGATCCGATCGAACGGGATGTCGAACAGCAGGTGGGCCTCGATGACCTCGAGACCCTTGTTCATCAGCGTCGCGGAGTTCACCGTGACGAGCGGACCCATGGACCAGGTCGGATGCGCGAGCGCCTGATCGACCGTCACGGTGGCCAGGCGGTCCGCGGTCCAGCCGCGGAAGGGGCCGCCGCTCGCGGTGACGACCAGGCGCCGCACCTCGTCCGCCGTCCCGCCGCGCAGGGCCTGGGCGAGGGCACTGTGCTCGGAGTCGACCGGCACGATCTGCCCGGGAGCGGCCGCGGCCTTCACCAGGGGGCCGCCGACGATCAACGACTCCTTGTTGGCCAGAGCCAGGACCGACCCGGCGGCCAGGGCCGCGAGCGTCGCCCGCAGTCCCGCGGCGCCGGCGATGCCGTTCAGGACGACGTCGCACGCGTGCGCAGCGACCTCGGAGCTCGCGTCGGGGCCGGCAAGGATGCGGGGACGGTCGCCGACCAGCCCGCGACGGGCGCGCTCCGCATCGATCGCGCGCGCCAGCTCGACGGCAACGGAGTCCGTCGGCACGGCGACCACGGGGACGTCGAAGTCGACGGCCTGCTCGGCCAGCAGCGCGGTGCTCGACGAGCCCGCCGCCAGCCCGACGACGTCGAAGCGCGCGCGGTTGCGGGCGACGACGTCGAGCGCCTGGACCCCGATCGATCCGGTGCTACCGAGCACGACGACGCGTCGGGCCCCGGAGCCGTCGGTGATTCTCACTCCCCCATTGTCACTGTCTCGGTCGCGGGGGCGTGCGCCAGGAGCGCGAACCACAGGTCGGCCCGGACCTGGGGGTCGTCGAGAGAGCGTCCCAGCGACGTCTCCGCCCTCCGGAGCCGGTGGCGAACCGTGTGCCGGTGGATCCCGAGGTGCTGCGCGGCGGCATCGACCTGTCCGTGGACCCCGAGCCACGCCCGCACGGTCTCCACGAGCTCGGGCCCCTCGTCGACCTCCCGCAGCGGCGCCAGGTAGGCGCGTGCCCACGCGGAGGTCTCGGCGGCGTCGACGAGGTCGCCGAGACTGCCGACCCCGTCGGCACCGAACCGGCGCACGCCACGCCCGCGCGCGGCATCCCCTGCCTGGGCGAGCGCCTTGCGCACGTTGTCCGCCCGCCGGAGGTCGGCCGGAGCGGAGATCCCGACGGCCCGGACCGTGGCCGTCGCCGCCAGCTCGTCCAGGACTCCCGCCGACCGGTCGTCGTGGGCGAATCCCTCCCACAGTCCGGTGTCCACCGGGCCGGACCGGACCGGGGCCAGCACGAGATCGTTCCGATCGGCTGCCCACGCGGCGATCGCCGGGCCGCCAGGAGCGGCGCGGACCACGACGGCGACGGCTCGCTGCGCGTCGATCCGACCCAGGCCCAGCGAGGCGAGCAGATCGTCCGGGATCCCGGCGACCTGCGCATGGCGGACGAGGAGGTCTCGCCAGCCGTCCGGGCCGGCACTGGCCGCGACGGGTCGGGCCAGCAGCGACACCGCGAGTGGGAGCACGCCCTGGCCCGCCGGAGGGAGTGGACGTGGGCTGCCGGCGACCAGGAACGCGTCGGCAGACCCGCGAACTCCCACGGGCAGCACGCTGACGTGCTCGTCGGCGCTCGCCAGGGACGCGGAGCCGCGCAGGCCCTGCGGGCGCAGCCGCGCGACCTCGTCGCGGACGTCGTCGGCCCGTCCGGCGGCCGACGGCGGACGGGACAGCAGCAGCGAGCCCTCCGCGTCCAGCAGCAAGGCGAACCCGCCCACGTGCCGCGCGACCACGCGCAGGATGCTGTCCTCGACGGACGACTCCGATTCGGCCCCCGACGAGAGCGCCGCCCGAAGCAACCGACGCTGGCTGTCGAACGCGGCGGCGGACTCGGCGTACTCCTGGGCAGCCAGCTGCCGGGAGACGGCCTTGCTGAGCGCGACGAACGGGACCGGCTCGGGCACCTCGAAGAGCGGCAGTCCGGCTTCCTCGGCCGCCTCCACGAGCCCGGGCGGAACCTCCTGGTGGGTCAGGCCGGTGCCGAAACCCAGGCCCGCCACTCCGGCGGCGCCGAGCCTGCCCACGTACGCACGAGCCGCGGCCGGGGTGAGATCGAGGGCCATACCCGTGGTCAGGAGCAGGTCATCGGCCGCGAGCCACGGGGTGGGGTCCACGTGCTCGGACACGGCGACCCACCGCACCTCGCGATCGAGCGGGGCGGTGCGGGTGCGCACGATCAGACGCAGCTCGGGCAGCGCGATGACGTGCGCGACCGTCAGCGGCACGGCGGCCTCCCACGCATGACGTCCTCCCGGCGACACGACGCCCGCCGAGACGATGCACAACGGGTCGGACAACAGTAGTGCCGTCCGTTGTCCGAATCGGAGCGGCATGCAGCACGCGACGGCCCTAGGCTCGCTGCATCCGACCGAGGAGGACCCATGACCGCTGTCGTCGACGCCACCCCGACTGCCGTGCCGCAGGAGCGGCGCCTGGTCACGGAGATCCCCGGCCCTCGCTCGGTCGCGCTGCAGGCCCGCAAGACCGCCGCCGTGTCGGCGGGCGTCGGCGTCACGCCCCCGGGCTACGGGGAGCGCGCGGGCGGCGGGATCCCCGTCGACGCCGCCGGCAACCCGCGCATCGGCCCCGGGTCCGGCACCGCCGTGGCCACGGTCGGCAACGCCAACCCGGACGTCGTGGCCGCGGTGGCCGAGCAGGCGGCGGCGTTCACGCACACCTGCTTCATGGTGACGCCGTACGCCGGCTACGTCGAGGTGTGCGAGGCGCTCAACCGGCTGACGCCGGGCGACCACGAGAAGCGGTCCGCCCTGTTCAACTCCGGCGCCGAGGCGGTGGAGAACGCCGTGAAGGTGGCGCGCGTCTACACCGGCCGGTCTGCGGTCGTCGTCTTCGAGCACGGGTACCACGGCCGCACGAACCTGACGATGGCGCTCACGGCGAAGTCGATGCCCTACAAGCACGGCTTCGGCCCGTTCGCCCCCGAGGTCTACCGCGTCCCCACGTCGTACCCGTACCGCGACCGTGGACTCAAGGGTCCGGAGATGGCGCAGGCTGCGATCACCCGGATCGAGAAGGAGATCGGCGCGCAGAACGTGGCCGCGATCATCATCGAGCCGATCCAGGGCGAGGGCGGCTTCATCGTGCCCGGCGACGGCTTCCTGCCGGCGCTCGTCGAGTTCGCTCACGCGAACGGCATCGTCTTCGTCGCCGACGAGGTCCAGTCCGGCTTCTGCCGGACGGGCGACTGGTTCGCCAGCGAGTACGAGGGCATCGTCCCCGACCTGGTGACGACGGCCAAGGGCATCGCCGACGGCATGCCGCTCGCGGCGGTCACCGGGCGCGCGGAGATCATGGACGCCGTCCACGCCGGAGGCCTCGGCGGCACCTATGGCGGGAACCCCGTCGCCTGTGCGGCAGCCCTGGCTGCGATCGGATGGATGGAGGCCAACGACGCCAACGGCCTCGCCCGTGGGATCGAGGCCGTCATGCGGCCGCGGCTCACGTCCCTCGCCGAGCGGTACGACGTCATCGGCGACGTCCGCGGTCGCGGCGCGATGCTGGCGATCGAGCTGGTCAAGCCCGGCACCACGGACCCCAACCCCGAGCTGGCCGGTGAGCTCAACCGCTACTGCCACCAGCACGGTGTCGTGACGCTGACCACCGGGACCCACGGCAACGTGTTCCGGTTCCTGCCGCCGCTGACGATCGGCACGGCACTCCTCGAGGATGCCCTCGGCGTCCTCGACCAGGCCTTCGAGGCACACGCCGGCTGACACCGCGGACCTGCGCCCGGTCCGTCGTCCTGTGGATGACGGACCGGGCGCTTGCCTGTCCGTGCCTACTCTCCCGTCGTGCAGCCACGCCGATCGACCGTCCGCCGGACGACCCTCCTGGGTGCCGCCGTGGTCGCCGTGGTTACGGGCACCGGATGGCCGACGACACCTGCCGCCGCGTCCGAGCACCCCGGCCGCACCACCGTGCCCGCCCCGCAGCAGTACTACTGGCGGTGGAGCGACGGCAGCCAGGAACCGCACCGCACCTTCCGTCAGTCGCGCTACCGCGTTCCCGAGCGGCTGCCGACCCTCGTCGTCTCGGCCCGCCCGGCCGCTCCGGTCCGTACCGTGCGCCTGCAGTTCCGACGGGACGGACGCTGGCACACCGAGGACGTCGGGCGGACGGACGCCCGCGGACAGGTTCGGCTGGTCCTCACGCCGTACTGCCCGGACGGGCACTGGTGCGACGGCACCTACGTCTACCGCGCGCTCGTCGGCGGCGAGACGGCGACCCTGACGGTCACGTACGCGCCATGACCCTCGTCGCGTCGGTCACACGACCGGCGACGCGTGCCAGATCCGGGCGAGGTAGTCGCGCATCGACCGGTCGGACGAGAAGTAGCCGCATCGCGCGACGTTGAGGATGGCCGACCGGGTCCACGCGTCCGTGTCCGCGTAGGCCACGTCCACCCGCTCCTGTGCGGCGACGTACGACGCGAAGTCGGCGAGCACCATGAACCGGTCGTCGTACAGCAGGTTCGACACGATGGGCTCGAAGACCGAGCGGTCGCCGTCGGAGAACGCCCCCGAGGCAATGAGATCGATCGCGCGCCGCAGCCGGTCGTCGGCCTGGTAGAAGTCCGCGGGTCGGTAGCCCGCCGCCCAGAGCGCCTCGACCTCCGGCTCGGTCATGCCGAACAGGAAGAAGTTGTCGTCGCCGACCAGCTGCCGGATCTCGACGTTGGCGCCGTCATCGGTGCCGATCGTGAGCGCCCCGTTGAGGGCGAGCTTCATGTTGCCGGTGCCGGAGGCTTCCTTGCCCGCGAGGGAGATCTGCTCGGACAGGTCGGCGGCCGGCACGATCCGCTCGGCCAGGGTCACGTTGTAGTTCGCCGGGAACAGGACCTTCAGTCGACCGCCGACGCGAGGGTCGGCGTTGACCACCGCGGCGACGGCGTTGATCAGGTGGATGATGCGCTTGGCCATCACGTAGCCGGGCGCGGCCTTCGCCCCGAACACGACGGTCCGTGGCTGGAGATCGGTCACCGCGGTGCGCCCGGACACGACGCCCTCATACAGCGACACGATGTGCAGCACCTTCAGCATCTGCCGCTTGTACTCGTGCAGGCGCTTGACCATGACGTCGAGCAGGTGCGTCTCGTCGACGTCGAGACCGTCGCGAACGCGCAGCACCTCGCCGAGACGGCGCTTGTTCGCTGCCTTGACGGCAGCGAAGCGCTCACGGAACTCCGGATCCTCCGCGAACGCCTCGAGCCCGCGCAGGCGCTCCAGGTCGACGGTCCAGCCGGCGCCGAGCGCCTCGGTGATGAGATCGGCCAGGCCGGGGTTCGCCAGGCGCAGGAACCGTCGCGGGGTGACACCGTTCGTGACGTTGGTGAACTTCTCCGGCCACAGCTCGGCGAAGTCGCGCAGCACCTTGTCCCGCAGCAGCTGCGAGTGCAGCGCGGCGACCCCGTTGACGTTGGCGCCGGCAACGGTCGCGAGGTAGGCCATGCGGACCGAACGCGTCGGATGCTCGCCGATGATCGACATGTCGCGGATGCGCATCTGGTCGTCGCCGAAACGCTCACGGACCAGCTCGAGGAACTCCTCGTTGATGCGGTAGATGATCTCCAGGTGCCGCGGCAGCAGCCGACCGAGCAGCTCGACCGGCCAGACCTCCAGCGCCTCCGGGAGCAGGGTGTGGCAGGTGTACGCGAAGCACCGGCTCGTGATCTGCCACGCGTCGTCCCAGTCGAAGCCCTTCTCGTCGACCAGGACGCGCATGAGCTCCGGCACGCCGATGACCGGATGAGTGTCGTTGAGCTGGAAGATCACCCGATCCGGCAGGTTGGCGAGGTCGAAGCCGGCGGGCAGGACGTTCTCGACGAAGTCGGCGATCGACGCGGCGACGAAGAAGTACTGCTGCTGCAGCCTCAGCTCCTTGCCCTGGGGCGTCGAGTCCTCGGGGTACAAGATCTTCGAGATGTTCTCGGCGTACGTCTGGGCGCGGACGGCTTCCTCGTAGTCGCCGGAGTTGAAGATGCGGAGGTCGAACGCCTCCGTGGCGACGGCACGCCACAGGCGCAGGGTGTTGACGCGCCCGTTGTGGTAGCCGGGGACCATCATGTTGTAGGGAACGGCGAGCACGCTCCACTCCGGGACCCACCGGGTCCGGGTGGTCCCACCGTCGTCGTAGGTCTCGGTCCGGCCGCCGAACGAGACGGTCTGCGCGGCCTCGGGGTGGGGGAAGTCCCAGGGCGAACCCATCTGCAGCCAGGCGTCCGGCTGCTCGACCTGCTGACCGTCGACGAAGGTCTGCCGGAAGATCCCGTACTCGTAGCGGATGCCGTAGCCGATGGCGGGCACGCTCATCGTCGCCAGCGAGTCGACGAAGCAGGCCGCAAGGCGCCCCAGGCCGCCGTTCCCGAGCCCGGGCTCGACCTCCACCGCCCGCAGGTCGTCCATGTCGGTACCGCACTGGGCGAGCGCCTCCTCCGCGATCTCCGTCAGACGCGCGGCGAGGAGGTTGTTGTCGAGCTGCCGCCCGAGCAGGAACTCCGCGGACAGGTAGCAGACCGTCTTGGCCTGCTGCTCGGCCTGCCGGGCCCGGTCGTCGAGCCATCGCGCCATGAGGTAGTCGCGGACCGTTCCCGCGAGAGCGAGGTAGCGGTCGTTGACGTCGGAGGTGGAGAGCGTGACCCCCTGGCTGAAGTTCAGGTGCTGCAGGAACTGCTTCACGAACCCGTCGACGGATGCCGGCGGGGCCATGACGGGTGCCAGGGCGAGCGGATGGGTGACGCGGGGCGCGTGGACGGCGTTGTCGGACACGGGGGGACGCTATCCGCCGCACCGGTCGGCACGACCACGAAGGGTGCCTCGCCGCGAGAGGTTTACGCATTCGTCACCTGCGCGTGACCCGGACAGCCCTGGCACGTCGGGTCCTACGCCTGGCTGTCCCGGATGCCGAACGGCTGGCCGTAGCCGTCGCGCAGCAGGTCCAGGAACGGAACGGCGTCGAAGGCCTCGGGCCCCAGCACGCCGGCGCCGGACCAGGCGCCGGTCGACAGCAGCTCGAGGGCGACGACCGGGTTCATCGCGGTCTGCCAGACCACGGCCTGGACGCCGTACTCGGCCATCGTCCACTCGTTGTCGGCGACGTGGTACAGGTAGACCTCACGCGGCGTTCCGTCCGTGCCGGTGCCGGTGACCCACGTCCCCGCACAGGTCTTGCCGGTCATCTTGTCCCCGAGCGTCGCCGGGTCGGGCAGAGCCGCCGCGACGACGTCGCGCGGACTCACGGACACGCCCTTCACGGTCACCGGCTCGGTGCGGTCCAGCCCCAGCTTGTGCAGCGTCCGCAGCACGTCGATGAACTCGTCGCCGAGGCCGTACTTGAACGTCACGCGCTTGCAGTCGATCCACCGGGGCACGAGGAGAACCTCCTCGTGCTCGACGTTGATGACCTCGACCGGCCCGATGCCGTCGGGGAACTCGAACACTTCGGACTCGGAGAAGCGCGGCGTCGTGAACCAGCCGCGTCCGGCCTCCCAGATCACCGGCGGGTTCAGGCACTCCTCGATCGTGGTCCAGATAGAGAACGACGGGGCGAAGTCGTACCCGTCGACGACGAGGTTCGCCCCGTCGCGGATGCCGATCTCGTCGATCTCCGAGAACAGGTGGTCCGCCGCGTAGCGGGCGAAGACGTCGGCCAGGCCCGGCTCGACGCCCATCCCGCACAGCGCGAGCCGACCGGCGCCCTCCCAGGCCGGCGCCCACTCGAACTGCTCGTCGCCGAGCTTGACGCCGACCTCGGCGAACGGCGCGGTGGGATGCGGGCGCGACAGGCTCATCGCGGTGTCCAGGTAGTCGGCGCCGGCCGCGAACGCCCCGTCGAAGATGGGCAGGACGAAACGCGGATCGACGACGTTGAGGACGTGGGTGATCCCGTGCTCCCGGCACAACGCCGCGACGGCGTCGGCGCTCGAGGCATCGACCTGGGCCGCCACGAAACGGCTGTCACCGACGAGCGCGACGACCTGCTCGGCCCGGGCCGCGTCGTAGTCGCTGACGACCCAGTGGTCGAAGAAGCCGCGTCGCGCGGCGATCAGTGCCGCCGACGTCCCGACACCGCCAGCTCCGACTGCGAGTACGCGCATGATCTCCGTGCCCCTCTCCGACCGCTGTCCGGTCGGCTCGAATGTAGTGCGGGGCCCGACGGGATGCCGGGCCTGTTGTCACGAGTCGAACCCGAGTCCGAT
The DNA here is from genome assembly GCA_017849335.1 of Actinomycetales bacterium. Taxonomy (GTDB): domain Bacteria; phylum Actinomycetota; class Actinomycetes; order S36-B12; family S36-B12; genus UBA10649. The sequence goes on from JAFIHP010000313.1 coordinate 11,597, forward strand.
CCGGTCGAGGGTCCGTAGCCACAGGTTGCGGCGTCCCTCGTTCGCATCCGCCTGGCGGATGGCCGCTGTCGTCCACGAGATGCCCAGCCCCCGCAGCGGCTCGGGCGGGAACGGGATCGGCTTGGTGCGGACCATCTCCAGACGTGTGCGCTCGGTCGAGCGCCCGTCGACGAGGTCCAGCATCGTCGCCGCGCCGAACCGCGACGCCCCGACCCCGAGCCCGGTGAACCCGGCCACGTAGCCGACCTTGCCGCCCATCGCCGTGCCCCAGAACGCGGTGAACCGGCTGCAGGTGTCTATCGCGCCACCCCAGGCGTGCGTGAACCGGAGGCCGGCGAGCTGCGGGAAGAGCTGGAAGAAGTGCTCGGCCAGCCGTCCGTACGTCTCGTCCCGGTGGTCGTGCCGGGGGCTGAAGCCGTCGCGGTAGTGCACCGCGTCGTAACCGCCCCACACGATCCGTCCGTCCGCCGTGGTCCGGGTGTAGTGGAACTGGTTGGCCGTGTCCCCGACGCCCTCGCGTCCGGCCCAGCCGATGGCCGACCACTGGGCGTCCGTCAACGGCTCGGTCGCGATCACGTAGTCGTAGACCGGGACCACGAAATGCCGGATCCGATCCAGGAGCGGCGGGTAGGCGTTCGTGGCGAGAGCGACGCGTTCGGCACGGACGACGCCCCCGTCGCATCGGGCCTCCACATGGTCGCCGGCGTCGGACAGGTCCCGGACCGGGGTCCGCTCGTGCACCCGCACACCTTCGACGAGGCACGCGGCGCGCAGGCCCTCGGCGAGCCGTGCCGGGTCGACCAGGACGACGCCGTCCGGGTCATAGACCGCGCCGAGGACGGCGGGCGACCCCAGGCGTGCCCGCGCCTGGTCGGCGTCCAGGAGCTCCACCTGCTCCCCGTGCCCGGCGGCGAGCTGCGCGAACGTCCGCAAGCCCTCGACCTGGTAGGGCTCGACAGCGATGTCAAGCTCACCGGACCGGACGAGGTCGCAGGCGATGCCGTACTCGGCCACCGTGTCGACGATCGCGGCGAGATTCTCCCGACCGAGCCGCAGGAGCGTGTCGGTGTCGTCGGGCCAGCGGCCGATCCCGTTGAGCAGTCCGTGGGTCAACGACGCGGCGACGAAGCCGCCGTTGCGCCCGCTTGCCCCGTCGGCGACCCGACCCCCTTCGACGAGGACGACGTCCCTCGACGGGTCGGCGCGCTTCGCGAGCAGCGCTGTCCACAGGCCGGTGAACCCACCGCCGACCACGAGGAGGTCGGCGCTCTCGTCGCCGGTGACCGGAGCGGCGGCAGCAGGGCGATCGGATCGGTCGAGCCACAGGCACGCGTGACGCACACCGGAGAGCGCGGCGAGCGCGTCAGGCCCGGGGGTATCGCGGTAGAACACGAGAACTCCTCGCATAGGAACGGAAACGGTGCGGGGCCTTCGTGCCCCGTCGTCCCACCAGTCCCTTCGCGGCGCTCGATGCGATGCCGTCGAGTCTAGCCGTCCGACGCCCCCGGGGAGGGCAGCTGGATCGGGTTGTTCTGCGGCGGGAACTGCACGAACGACCCGTCCGCCCACGGCTGACTGGTCGGCTCGAGCCGCTTGCGCGTGCGCTGCTCGTCCAGCAGCGTCGCCATCGTCGACTGGACCTGCGCCCATGCCGCGACGCCGAACAGGTTCGACAGCTCGGCCGGATCGGCGGAGACGTTGTAGAGCTCGAACTCGTCGGGCGGCGGCGGCACCTGACCGGCGGACGGCTGCGCCGCTTTCACGGTGGTCGTCGCGGTCTTCGGACCGGGCGTGTTGAAGCGGCCGCTGGTGATCGTCTCGACGTTCTGGGAGTTCGGGCTGGTCCAGAACGCGGGGTTGTCCCAGTACCGGGTGTACTTCCAGCGCTCCTTCGCCCCGTCCGGGCCGGTGGGCAAGGTCGCGACGACGGTCTCGATGTGGTTCGGCTGCGCCACGGCGGCGTAGTTCACGCCGTTCCATGCGATCTGCTGGATGCCCTTGGACGGCTCGTCCTCGCTCATGTAGTACTGCGGGACGTCCGAGACGTCCTCCCAGGTGACGTCCCCGAGCAGTGCCGCCGACAGGTCACGGCCGGGAAGCTCACGCACCTGCGTGTGGGTCTGCCGCAGCCGGGTCCGCAGCACCTCCTCGTCCAGTCCCGCGAGGCCCAGCATCGTGGGCAGCAGGTCCGCGTGGCTCGTCAGGAGATCGGTCGAGGCGCCCTCCGGGAAGAGCGTCGGGCTGTGCACGACGAACGGGACCTTGAGCATCTCCTCGTACGCCGAGTACCACTTCTGGAACAGCCCGCCGTGTGAGCCCAGCAGCTCGCCGTGATCCGACAGGTAGATGACGATCGTGTCGCGTGCCTGCCGAGGGGTGCTCTCCAGCTCCGACAGCACCCGTCCCACCTGCCCGTCCACGTTCTTCTGCAGCTGGTAGTAGAAGCGGTGGTAGTCCAGGCCGTTCACGCGCGGCTGGAAGACCTGGGGGTACGTCGCCTGGTAGCTCGCCTGAGCGGTGGGCTTCCCGCTCAGGTCCTCCGTCGACGACGCGCGGTAGAGGTCGGTGAACAGGTCGCGGGGAACGTTGGACCCGGCGAGCTGCTGCGCGAGGTAGAACTGCTGCTGCGCCAGTGAGAGGGTCCCCCAGATCGTGATGTCGTGCGGGTTGACGTACGAGTTCACCATCAGCCACGGCCGGTCCGACCCGCGCAGGGCACGCAACTGGCGGACGCCCTGGGTCGCGAAGTACTCGTCCCGGCCGCGTCCTCCCGGCCCCGACGAACCGGAGTTGAGGGGGTTGCTGCCGTGCGGCTCGGGACCCACCCATCCGGTGAACCCGTACTCCTCGAGCACACCGGCTTCCAGGTACACCGACTCCAGGCGCGGGTCCGGAAGGCCCGCGTTGTCGTAGGACGGCAAGGGGTTGTAGCTGCCCGGCTGGTAGAGGTCGGCGTCGGAGACGTGCCACTTGCCCTTGTAGAACGTGTCGTAGCCGGCGGCCCGGAACCACGAGCCCATCGTCGGGACCGTCGTCGGGTCCAGCCAGAAGAGGTCCGACTCGTGGGCCGACTTCGCTGCTCCCGACGTCTGGGAGACCCCGTGAAGAGACGGGTACTGGCCGGTCATGAAGGACGCACGGCTCGGCTGGCATGCCGCCGACATGATGTAGTGGTTGGCGAAGTCGATCCCGTTCCGGCGGAGCCGCTCCTGGGTCGGGAGGTTCGCGACGCGCCAGCGCTTGAGCTCGTCCGACTCGTACACCGTGGGATATCGCTGCTCGTCGACGATGAAGACCAGGAAGTTCGGCCGGCGTCGCAGCCGGCCGCGGGGCGTGAACGGGAGCGCAGCCGCCTGCGCCTGGCCGCCCGCGAGCACGGAGCCCAGCCCCGCAGCGACGCCGGCCGCGCCGGCGCCCTGG
>JAFIHP010000314.1 GCA_017849335.1 Actinomycetales bacterium
CGACGGCACGCACACCCTCGGTGCGGCGCTGCAGCGGTGCTCGGACCGGGCCGAGGGCGCGCTGATCACGAAGATGGACGACGACGACCACTACGGCGTCGAGCACATCTGGGACCTCGTCCTCGCGCGCGCATACTCCGGCGCCCAGGTCGTCGGCAAGACCCTGGACTGGGTGCACCTCGCGCAGGACGACGTGACCGTGTTCCGCCCGGTGTACGCGGCGGAGAAGTACGCAAACTTCGTCTCCGGGGGGACGATGCTCGTCTCCCGCGCCGACCTGGCGGCCGTCGGCGGGTGGCGGCCTGTTCCCAAGTCCGTCGACCGCGCGCTGCTGGACCGCGTGCTGCTCGACGGGGGACTCGTCTACCGCACGCACGGGCTGGGCTACACGTACATGCGCCGCGCGGGGACCCGCACGGCGAGCGTCAGCGACGAGCACTTCCTGACCCGGACCGAGGCGACCTATCCGGGACTGCTCCGGCACGAGGCGCTCGGCACCGCGTAGCGATGGTCGAGGTGCGGGTCGGCAAGAATGTCGGCATGTCCGGGGCGTGGCCGAGCGTGTCGGTCGTCATGACGGTGCTCAACGAGGAACGTCACCTGCGCGATGCGATCGACCGGCTCCTCGACCAGGACTACCCGGGCCCCCTCGACGTCGTCGTCGCCGTCGGGCCCTCCACGGACAAGACGCACGCGGTGGCCGCGGCGATCGCCGCGGCCAACACCCACGTGCGCGTCGTCGACAACCCCAGCGGGCGCACGCCGAGCGGGCTCAACGCCGCGATCGCCGCCACCGACAGCGAGATCGTCGTACGGATCGACGGCCACGCGATGGTCGGTCCCGAATACGTGCGCACGGCGGTCGAGACGCTCCAGGAGACCGGGGCCGACAACGTCGGCGGCATCATGGCGGCGGAGGGCACCAACGCGTTCGAGGACGCCGTCGCCCGGGCGATGACGTCGAGGTTCGGTGTCGGCGGCGCGTCGTTCCACGTCGGCGGCGAGCCGGGACCGGCGCCGACGGTGTACCTGGGCAGCTTCCGGCGCTCGGCGCTCGATCGCGTCGGCGGCTACGACGAGTCGATGGTGCGCGCGCAGGACTGGGAGATGAACCTGCGCATCCGGGAGTCCGGGGGCGTCGTCTGGTTCACCCCCGACCTGCGCGTCACGTACCGGCCCCGGCACACGCTCGGGGCGCTCGCCCGGCAGTACCACGACTACGGCCGCTGGCGCCGCGAAGTCGTCCGCCGGCATCCGCAGACCCTGTCGGCTCGTTACCTCGCTGCCCCGGTCGCGGTCGCGGGCGTCGCGGCCGGAACGGCGCTCGCGCTCGTCGGCGCCGTGACCCGACGGCCCGCGCTGGTCGGCCTCGGGCTGGCGGCCCCGGCCGGCTACGCGCTGCTCGACCTCGCGGGCTCGGCCCTGACCGCTCGGACCGCGCCGCGGTTGTCGGTCCGGTCCGCGGTCCGTCTCCCGATCGTCTACGCGACCATGCACGGGTCCTGGGGAGCGGGGTTCCTGCGCGGGCTGCCGCGGTCCGAGCGGCGCGCTGCGGCGGCGTCCGCCCCCGGGGACTGACATGGCGATCTGGTCACGGCGACGCAGACCCCGCCAGTGGTCGGTCGTCGTCGCCGCGCCCAAGGGGCCCGACGGCGACCAGTGGGGCGACACCTGGTTCGCCGCTGACCTGGCCGCGGCGCTCGAACGGGCCGGGGAGCGCGCCCGCGTGGTCCGCCGCAACGGGGCGAGCAGCCCGGCGCGTGAGGAGGACGACGTCGTCCTCGTCCTGCGCGGGCTGCGTCGGGTCGTGCCGCGGCGCGGCCGCGCGACCTGGCTGCTGTGGGTCATCAGCCATCCCGAGCTGGTGGAGGACGACGAGCCAGGCGACTACGACGCCACGTTCGCCGCGAGCGGGCACTGGTCGCGCGCCGCCGCGTTCGGCGTGCCGGTCACACCCCTGCTGCAGGCGACGGCGCCGGAGCGGTTCCGCCCCGGGGCGGCGCCGCCCGACTCCGGCGCTCGCGTGCTCTTCGTCGGCTCGACCCGCGGCCAGCTGCGCCCCGTCGTGCGAGATGCCCTCGCGGCCGGCGTCGACCTGGACCTGTACGGCGTGGGGTGGGAGCAGTTCCTGCCCGCCGACCGGATCGCCGGCACCCTGCTGCCGAACGCCGAGCTGCCGGCGGCGTACGCCGGGGCCGGGGTCGTGCTCAACGACCACTGGCCCGACATGGCGGCGGAGGGGTTCGTCTCGAACCGGCTCTTCGACGCGGCCGCGACCGGGACGCGCGTCCTCAGCGACGCCGCCGTCGGCCTTCCCGAGGTGTTCGGCGACGTCGTGCGAACCTACGCGGACCCCGCCATGCTTGGCCCGATGCTCACCGGCGACCTCGACGACGCGTTCCCGTCCCGCGACCAGCGGCTGGCGCTCGCTGACCGCGTCGCGCGCGAGCACTCGTTCGACGCGCGGGCGGCGGCGCTCGTCACCGCGGTCGACGGGCTTCGAGGCGCGCGGTGAGCCCGGACGTCACCGTCGTCGTCATCTGCTTCAACGACGCGGGACGGCTGCCACGCGCGGTCGCGTCGGTGCAACGGCAGACGCTGCGCAACCTGGAGATCGTGATCGTCGACGACGCGTCGACCGACGACACCGAGGCCGTCGCGCGGGCGCTCGCGGCACAGGATCCCCGCATCCGGTACGAGCGGCTGCCGGAGAACTCCGGGGGTTGCAGCGCCCCGCGCAACCGCGGGCTGGAGCTCGCGCGGGCGCCGTGGGTCATGTTCTGCGACTCCGACGACGAGTACGAGCGGCACGCGTGCAAGAACCTCCTGCTGACCGCGGAGCGCACCGGTGCCGACGTGGTGTGCGGCACGGCGGTGCGCGTCGACGTCCGCACCGGTCGCACGAAGCGCTGGCGGCCGGAGCTGCACGACCGCGAGCACGTCGTCGACGCCCTGGCCGACCTGCCGGAGCTGCTCTACGACACGATCTCGGTGAACAAGATCTACCGCCGCTCGCTGCTCGACGAGTCGGGTGTCCGCTTCCCCGAGGGGATCTTGTTCGAGGACCAGCTGTTCACGCTCCAGGTCATGTCGACGGCGTCGCGGCTCGCGGTGGTGCCCGAGGTCGTCTACCGCTGGTACGTCGACAAGCTCGGGGAGGACCTGTCGATCACGCAGCGGCGCAAGGAGATGCGCAACGTCGACAGCCGGATCGAGGTCAACCGGCGCATCGACGCGTACCTCGCCGAGCGCGGCCTGGCTGATCTCGCCGCAGTCAAGGCGGAGAAGTTCCTGCGTCACGACCTGTACCTCTACCTGTCGTCGATGGTCGAGGCCGACGACGAGACCGCGGAGGCGCTCGTCGACCGGCTCGTGCCGTACGTCGAGCAGGTGCCGCTGGACGCTGCGTGGCGGCTGCGCCCGGCCCTGCGCGTGGCGATCTGCCACCTCCTGCGACGCGACGTCGACGGCGTGAGGCGGGCGATGCGCTTCCTCGTCTGGGCGTCCGCCGTGGACGCGACCATCGTCACGCGGGCAGGGCGCGAGATCTGGGACGGCGACCTGGTCGAGCCGACCGAGGTCGTGGCCGGTCGCGTCGTCGACGACTGGCTCGACGTGACGGCGCTGGGGCTGCTGCGCGTGCCGCTCGGTCAGCGACGATGGCTGCATCGGATCGACGAGCTGTCGCTCGACGGCGCCTCCGGGGCCGTCCGCGTGCGGGGACGCACGCGCGACTACGACGGCAGCCTCCGCGCCGGCGACGCGATCGAGCTGCGCGCGACCCTGCCGGGCGGCCGGGTCGCGCTCGTGCTGCCCCTGCGCTGGCTCGACGGCGGACCAGTCGGCATGCCGGGGTGGTGGGCCTGGGAAGCGGACGCCGTGCCCGTCGCGGGAGTCTCGACGGCGCTGGAGACGGGAGACCGGGGCACGGTCACGATCGCCGTCGCTCGCGACGGCGTGACGTGCCTCATGGCCGCGCGGTCCGAGCGGTCGTCCTGCCCGACCGTGCCGATCGCGTTCCCGGGACCGGTCTCCCGATCCGGGCCCGACGCGCTCGAGCTGGGTCCGGGCGAGAACGGGGCCGTCGCCTGGCGGGCCGCGACGACGTCTGCGGTCCGTCGGCAGCGGGCGCAGCGCCGGGCCCGCCGGCAGCGCCGGCCGGCCGTCGTGCGATGGACGACGTTCATCGACCTGGTGCGCCGCGACTGGCTGCGCTCGGCCGCCGTGCGGCTGGGGCGGCTCCTGCCGCGTCGGCGACTGATGGTGCTGGAGGAGCGGGAGGGCCGCTCGTTCGGCGGCGACGTCGCGGCGATCGCCCGCGCGTGCGCCGACGTCGAGCCCGGGCTGACGTCGGTGTGGGCGCACCGTGGGCTGCCGGACGCGGTGCCCGCGGGAAGCCGCGGCGTGGAACGGGGGTCGGTGCGCCACGCCTGGCTGCTCGCCCGCGCCGCGGTCGTCGTGCACGACGGCGCGGTGCTCCCGGGCGCGTCCCGACGCGCGGTGGTCGTGGACACCGGCCCGGGCGTCCCGGCCGGCCGGATCGGGCTGGACGACCCGACGGTGCTCGCCGCGCGGTCCGCGGTGGCCGCGGTCCGTCGGTCCGGTCGGCGCAGCACGGTCCTGCTCGCGACGTCCCCGGCCGCGGCGGAGGTCGTGGGTCCGGCCCTGGGACACAAGCGCGGCGTCGGGCCGGCCGGGATCCCGAGGGCCGACAGCCCGCTGGCGGCACGGCGTGGCGACCTCGAGGCCCTGCGTCGGCGGCTCGGGCTCCCGACGGACCGGGCGGTCGTCACCTACGTGCCGGTCCGGCGTGCGCCCGGAACCGACGTCGCGTCGCTCCTGGACGTCGAGGAGTGGGTCCGCCGGCTCGGTGACCGCGCCTACCTCGTGGCCTGCTCGCCGCCGGGGATGCCGCTGGACGTGCCGACCCGGCTGCGCTGGGCGGTGCGGGAGGCGTCGGCGGCGGAGGACCGGCTCGCGTTCCTGGGCGCCGCGGACCTGGCCGTCGCCGACTACGGGCGCGACGTGGGCGACGCGGCGTTGCTGGACGTGCCGATCGTGCTGCACTGGCCGGACCGCGCGCAGTACGTGGACCGCGCGCACGGGGTCTACGCGGGCGTGACGGACGCGGGACCGGTTGTGTCGTCGACGCGGGGGCTGTGCGACGAGGTCGAAGCGTGGCTGGCCGACCCGGCGGCGTGGGAGGAGCGGTACGCGCACGGCCGGCGGGCCTGGGCCGCGCGCTGGTGCGGGCCGGCCGACGGCCGCAGCGCCGAGCGGGCGGCGGCCGCGGTCCTGGGCGGTGCCCGGTGACGCGCCCGCGGATCGTCGTCCTCGCGAACTCGGTCGAGGAGCTCGGCGGGGCCCAGCGTGTCGTCCACCTCGTGGCGCAGGGACTCGCGGAACGGGGCTACCCGGTCGAGCTGGTCGGGCTCGCTCCCGTCGAGCACCCGCACACCTACGTCGCTGATCCCGCGTACCGCCAGCGCACCCTGATGCCGCAGCCGTGGCCGTCGCCCCCACCGGACGCCCGCCTGTCGACGCGGCTGCGACCGTCGGTGCGTCGGCTCATCGCGACCCGGGCCGCGCTCAGTGCGGGAGCCGTCGCCGACCTGGAGCGGCTGCTCGCGGACGGACCGCCCGGGATCGTCGTCGTCGCGCAGCTGTGGGCGATGGAGCACCTCGCCCGCGCCGAGCACGCGGGGTGGTCGGTGATCGGGCAGTACCACTCGTCGTTCGAGGCGGCCGCGGGCGGACGCGACCTCGCCCGGGCGCTCGACCTCTACGCGGACGTCGACGCCGTCGCCCTGCTCACGACCGAGGACGCGCACGCGTTCCGCCGCGCCGGCCTGGACAACACGACGGTCCTCGCCAACCCGCTCGCCCTGTGGCCCGACGAGCCGGCCGATGCCACGACAGGCCGCACGGTCACGTTCTTGGGCCGGCTCTCGGTGGAGAAGGGCCCCCGGTTCCTCGTCGACGCCTGGGGGCAGATCGCCGACCGGCACCCGGACTGGCGGCTGCGGTTCGTCGGGTCCGGTCCGGACGAGGACGCCGTCCGTTCACGCGTCGCGCGGCTACCCGCCGGCGCCGACCGCGTCGAGTTCGTCCCGCCGGTGGCCGACGTCGAGCCCGAGCTACGCGCCGCGGGGGTCCTCGCCCTCCCGTCCCTGACCGAGGGCCTGCCGATGTCGCTCGCCGAGGCGATGGCGATGGGCCAGGCGACGGTGTCGGCGGACTGCTCGGCGGGAGTGCGCGCGCTCACCGACGATGGTCGGGTCGGTCGGATCGTTCCCCGCGGAGACGCCGACGCGCTCGCCGTTGCGTTGGACGCCCTGCTCGGCGACGACGCCGAGCGGGCTCGGCTGGGCGCCGCCGCCCGTGCGCACGTCGAGCGCTACCGCCTGCCGACGGTCATCGACGCCTGGGAGCAGCTCGTCGCCGACACCCTGCGCTGATGGGGGGCGGCTAGAGGTGGGCGTTGGCGCGCGTGAGGTCGTCCTCGAAGTCGACCTCGACGGCGAACAGGTCCGTGATGTCCAGCGGACGCACGCGCACGGCGTCCTTCTCGATCATGAGCTCGATGCCGCGCTCGAAGTAGTCCATGTCGTCGCACTCGGCCAGCCGGGCGATCAGCGCGGCCTTGTCGGTCCCGGCGACGTAGTTGATGCCGACCGCCTCGCCCTTGGCCCCGACGACCGTCTTCGACAGCAGAGCCACGTATCCGTCGTCGTCGACGGTGTACTTGACCTCCTCGTCGGCGACTGCCGCGGTGTTCACGCAGATGAACGACTCGTCCGCGGCGATCAGGTCGGCCGCCCGGCTCAGCACCGACGGGTCGAACACGACGTCGCCGTTCATCCACAGCACGCCGCCGGCCGGCGAGGTCCGCAGCGCCTTCAACAGGCTGCGGTTCGTGTTGGTCCGGTCGTAGTTCTCGTTGTAGACGTACGTCACGTCCGGGAACTGCTCGAGGATCATCTCCAGCTTGAAGCCGACGACGGTCGTCACGCGCAGGTCGTCGAAGACAGCCGTCAGGTTGTCCAGCTGCTGCTGCATGATCGTGCGCCCGTCGCGCAACGGCGTCAGCGGCTTGGGCCACGGCTTGCCCAGCCGGGTGCCCATGCCCGCGGCGAGGATGACGGCCTGCACGTTCATGAGAGCTCCTTCACGACTCGCGTGCGCCGGAGCTCACGCAGAGCACTGTCGTGCTCGACGATCGACGCCCGCAGCGCGGTCCAGAACCGCTCGGTGCTCTGGCCGGGCTGCAGTCCGTCGAAGTACAGGTCGCGCAGCTCCAGCCGCTGCGTGCGCAGGGTGTCCTCCGCCAGCAGCGCCGCGAGGTCCGCGGTCAGCGACCCGATCGTCGACTGGTCGATGACGAGCGCACCGGAGGCAACCGGGGCGTCCGCGAGCAGCTGCGCGCGGTCCGACCGGCGGTCGGTGATCGCCAACGGGGCGCCCGGCCGCAGGTACAGGTGGTCCAGGCTGACCGACGAGACGTCCGCGACCATGAGGTCGGTCGCCCGGATGACGCCGAGCACGTCGGCGTCCAGGAGCACGGCGTGCCCGCGGGCGGGGTCCGCCGCGATGGCGGCCTCCATCAGCCGCAGGATGCGGGCGTGGCCCTTGGCCACCCCGGGGTCGTCGGAGGTGGCGACGCGCGGGTGGGGCTTGTACAGGACGCGCGCCCCGGGCTGGGCGAGCGCCGCGGAGATGATCGCCGGCCCGTAGCAGTCGACCGAGGTGTAGTTGTTCGCGTCGTCCTCGCCCTCCCAGGTCGGCGCGTACGTGATCGTCGGGCCGTCGACCGGCGGAACGGCGACCGGGACGGGCAGGTCCAGCTGCGGCCGCCCGACCCGGACGAGGCGGGCGGTGTCGAACCAGGCGAGAGCGGCCTGGTGCCGACGCACGGCGGCCTCGCCCGCGACGAAGACCTGGTCGTACGCCTTCGCCTGGTTGCTGACCATGCAGATCTTGTCGCTCTCCCCGTGGTTCACGTGGATGTGCACGGCCTGCTGGAACGACAGCGACTGGAAGTTGGTCCACCCGTTGTTGACGTAGACGACCGCGTGGAAGTCGGCCCGGTCGTAGAGAGCCATGAGGATCTCGTAGCGCGGCACCAGCAGCACGCGCAGCGAGGTGATGCCCAGCAGGGTGTTGTACGTCTCGATGTGCCGGACGACCACGATCGTCGAGACGTCGTCGGCCGCCTCGAACACCGGGAGCCACTGGGTCAGCTGGTACAGCTTCTGCGGGCCGTCGGCGAAGTACAGCGCGACGTCGGCGCTGGGGATGTCGGCGAGGTCGAAGCCGTCCGGCTCGACCTGCCCGAACTCGCGCATCCGTCGGGCGACGCCTCGGGCGACCCGCTTCGCGACGTTCCGCATCGGTCCGGCGGAGGTCTTGCCTGGGGTGCTCACGTGCCTCCGTCGGTCGGTCCCGGGGATCAGTGACCTATCGTAACGGCCGTGCTCACGCTCTGGCGGCACCGTCAGGTGCTGCGCATGCTGGTCCTGCGGGACCTCCAGCGTCAGTACACGAAGTTCCGCCTCGGGTACCTGTGGACGATCATCGAGCCGCTCGGCATGTCGATCGTGCTGTGGTTCGTGTTCTCGATGCTCCTGGGCCCCCGCAAGCTCGGCCTCCAGCCGTACCTGCTGTTCCTGTCCGTCGCGATCCTGCCGTGGTGGTGGTTCACGAAGGGCATCGCGCAGATGTCGGGCGTGTTCCGCAAGAACAAGGGCGAGCTGCGGATCAGCCTGCTCCCCACGGAGCTGTGGGTGCTGCGGATACTGCTCGTCACGATGATGGAGTTCATCCTCTCGCTGCCGGTCATCATCGTGGCGGTCATCCTCACGCGCGACGTGCCCGGTCCGCTCATCGTGCTGTTCCCGCTCGGCATCGCCCTGCAGTTCGTGCTGATGTACGGGCTCGGGCTCCTCATCGCGTCGTACGCGGTGGTCATCCCCGACCTCGCCCGCATCGTCCGGATCGCGATGCGCGCGCTGTTCTACCTCACGCCGGTGCTCTACTCGATCACCAACATCCCCGAGCACATCCGCCCCTACGCGACCTTGAACCCCCTGGTCGCGCCCCTCGGCCTGTACCGCGTGGGCTGGTGGCCCGACGAGCACGAGTCGTACCTGCACTACGGGATCTCGCTGGTGCTGTGCCTGGTCATCTTCGGCGTCGGCTGGTGGGCGTTCAAGCGGCACGAGCCGCGCATCCTGAAGGAGGCGTGACGTGCCCCACGTCCCGCTGACCCCGGACCTCGGTGCCGTCGTCTCGTTCGAGGGTGCCGGCGTCCGGCTGCCCAAGCTCAACCGCCGCAAGGTCGGCCGGTCGCGCAACCGCCTCAAGCGGATCCGCGGCGACGTGGCACGCGACGAGATCTGGTTCGTCCGGGACGCCACGTTCTCGCTCCAGCCGGGAGAGGCGCTCGCGATCGTGGGCCACCTGAACTCCGGCCGGGACCAACTACTGCGCCTGGCCGCCGGCACCCTGATCGCCGACGAGGGGACGGTCCGGCGCAGCGTCCCGATCGTCCCGCTGGTCGGTCTCGGCGGTGCGCTCGGTGGTAGCTACACCGTCCGACAGAACATCTACCTCCTCGGCAGCCTCCTCGGCATGACGCAGGCCGAGATCGTCGAGCGCCTCCCCGGGATCGTCGAGCGTGCCGACGTGGGCAAGATCCTCGACAAGTTCCTCGGCGACAGCTCTCGCCTCGTCCGGGGACGGATCGCGTGGTCCATCGCGATGGCGACGCAGGCGCCGGCGTTCGCGATCTCCCAGGCGCTCACCGTCGGGCAGCCGTCCTTCCAACAGCAGTGCTGGGAGATCGTCGAGGAACGCCACGCCGCGGGCGTCTCGTTCCTCGTCGTGTCGGACAAGCCCAGCGAGCTGAAGCGCTTCTGTGACCGGGCGATCCTGATCGACGAGGGGCGCGTGCTGGCCGACACGACGGTGGAGGACGCCCTGGACCGCCTCAAGGACATTCCCCCGCCGAAGGACCAGGTGCACTTCGTCATCGACGACGATGACGACGATGACGACGCCGAGCTGATCTAGACAGCAGCCCGAGCGTCGGCTCGGTTAGGCTCAACCGTCATGACGTCGCCCGCCCTGCCCGACGCCGAACGTCTCTTCCCCGTCGTTCCCGCGCTGCCTCCGGATGCGGTGCTGCTGCACGTCGGTGTCCACAAGACCGGAACGACGGCCATCCAGGCGGCCCTTGCCGACGCGCGCCCGGAGCTGCGCCGTGCCGGTGTCCTCTACCCGGGCAAGCGCAAGGCGCAGCACCGCTCCGCGATGGCGGTGACCCAGCGCACCTGGGGCTGGAAGGGCAAGGGCGGGGAGACGGTCGACCCGTCGGTCTACCAGTGGCTCGTCGACCAGGTCGCCCGGCACTCCGGGCGGGTCGCGATCAGCAGTGAGTTCTTCTGCGAGGGCGACGCCGAGGAGGCCGCGAGGGTCGTCACCGACCTCGGGCCCGGTCGGGTGCACGTCATCATCACCCTGCGGAACCTCGGCCGGCTCCTGCCCTCGTCGTGGCAGCAGTACCTGAAGTACGGCATGGAGTCCGGCTACGAGCGGTGGCTGCGCAACATCTTCGACTCCGCGGGCAAGATGACCCCGTCGTTCTGGCGTCGCAACGACCACGGCGATGTCGTCGCCCGGTGGGCGGCGGCGGCCGGGCCGGAGAACGTGACGGTCCTCGTGCTGGAGGACGTCGATCTCAGCGCCCAGTTCCACACGTTCGCCCAGCTCCTCGGAGTCCCGGACGAGCTCCTCGTGTCCCGCATGGATCTCACGTCGAACCGGTCGATGACCGCGGCCGAGGCGTCGTTCCTGTTGCGGATCAACGGCCACGTGAAGCGGGCGATCACGTGGGACGAGTACGTCAAGTACGTGCGTCGGGGCGTCGCGCTGGGCATGGTGGAGCAGCGTGAGCCGGCCCCCGACGAGCCGCGACTGCACACGCCAGACTGGGCGCTCGACGCCGCCGCCGAGCACGGCCGTCGCCATGCCGACGCGATCGCCGCCAGCGGTGTCCGCGTGCTCGGCGACCTCGAGACCCTCGCCGCACGGGTGGGGTCGCCACCGCCCACGCCGCCGTCGGTCGACACCGAGCTGCCGGCCGAGGCCGCGGTGCAGGCCGTCCTGTCGGTCATCGCCGCGACCCGCGACAACCCCGAGCTGACAGCGCGCCAGCTGCGAAGCGAGCTCGTCGCCCGTACCAAGGACGATCTCCGGCTGCGCTGGCGGCTGAAGCGCCTGCGGCCGTGACCACCCGGGTCCTGCGCCTGCCGTCCGTCGCCGGCGGGCGTGCGCTCGACGCCGTCGCCGCCGCGCTGGCCGCCGCCGACGGGCCGGTGGCGATCGTCGCCGCGGACCTCGTCGTGTCGGAGGCCGCCCTCGCGCCCCTCACCGCTGACCCGCACGTGCGCACGTCGCTGCTCGTCCGGCCGGGCCTGTCGGTCCCGCCTGGCTCCACGGCCTCGGCCCACGGCGTGCGCGTGCGGCACCATCGGGCGACGAGCGTGGGCACCGGCTTCCACGACGTGACCGCGCCCGATCACGTGTCGGTGGGTGCCCTCGTCGTCGGTGCCGCCGACGCCGCCGCGTCCGGTGCCGCTGTCGCCGGGCTCGCGGCCGCCCTCGACGCCGGCGCGGTCACCTCCGACGGGGAGGACCTCGTCGAGCTCGTCGCGCTGGCGCTCGTCCGCGGCGGCGTCGAGGTCGCTGCGGTCGACCTGGTCGACGTGCCGTGGTTCCGCGCGCCGGCGGACCCGGGCGCCGCGCGCGCCGACGCCGAGCGCGTGCCGGCCGACCGGATCGCCCAGCTGCAGGCCAACCGGGTGGACGACGGGTTCTACTCCACGTTCGTCGTCCGTCGCGCGTCGAAGCCGCTGACCCGGCTGGCCCTGAGACTGGGCTGGACGCCCAACGCGGTGACCCTGCTGTCGTTCGCCATCGGCCTGGCGGCCGCGGCCTCCTTCGCGGTGGGCTCCCGCTGGGCGCTCGTGCTCGGCGCCGTGCTGCTGCAGGTCAGCCTGGTGGTGGACTGCGTGGACGGCGAGGTCGCGCGTGCGACCCGCCGGTTCTCGGCGCTGGGGGCGTGGCTGGACGCCTCGACCGACCGCGTCAAGGAGTACCTCGCCTACGCGGGCCTGGCGGCGGGCGCCGCGCGCTCGGGCGTCGACCTGTGGTGGCTCGCGCTGGTCCTGGTCGTGCTTCAGACGACCCGCCACATGACGGACTACGACTTCTCCCGCGTACAGCGGCAGCGCGAGGCGACGGTCCCCGCGCGGGACGTGCGGCTGGCGGACGACGGGGCGCAGGGGGCGGCGGGCGGCTGGTCGGTCAGCGGAGCCATGGAAGCGTCGAGCCGGCTGAACCGACGCGACGCCGTGCGCTGGGCCAAGCGAGCCGTCCACATGCCGATCGGCGAGCGCTGGCTGGTCATCAGCGTGTTCGCGGCGGTGCTCGGCGCCGCGTGGGCGCTGGGCGCGTTGCTGGTCCTCGGCCTCGTCGCGCTGGCCTACGTC
The DNA here is from genome assembly GCA_017849335.1 of Actinomycetales bacterium. GTDB lineage: Bacteria > Actinomycetota > Actinomycetes > S36-B12 > S36-B12 > UBA10649. The sequence continues at coordinate 12,552 of JAFIHP010000314.1, forward strand.
CTTCTCGGACGCACGCTGCGGACGCTGACCTGGCGCGGTCCGACGCCCGACGCCGGCGCACGGCTGCTGGCGCGGCAGGCGGACGCCGGTCCGCTGCTGGCGCTCGTGTCGCTCGTCGTCCCGGTCGGCGTCCGGGAGCGGCTGTGGCGCCACCGGGCGGCGTGGTGCGTGCCGGCGCTGCTGCGCCTGGTCGAGCTCGGGCTCGTGGCGGTGGTCGCGATCGCCTGGTTCCCGGCGGTCGTCGTCGTGGCGTTCTGGTGGGTCGCGGTCGTCGCGTTCCACCACTACGACACGCTCTACCGGGCGCTGCAGGACAGCGCTCCGCCGCGGTGGCTGACGTTCGGCGGCCTCGGCTGGGACGGACGGACGATCCTCGTGGTCGTGCTGGCCGTGCTGGGGGAGTCGGTGCTGCGTACCGGGCTGAGCGTGGGGGCGTGGGCGCTGGCGGCGTGGTTCGTCGTCGTGGCCTCCGTACAGTGGCTGGCCATGCAGCGGGAGGTGCGGTCGTGACGGATGCCACCCCGGTCGAGCGGCCGGCGCGGCCGACCATCGCGCAGATCCGCGAGGTCGGGCAGCCCCCGGCCGTGCGCGGGCGCCGCAACTCCGAGCACTGGGTGGCCGACGTCTACCTGCGGGCCATCTCCCCGTACCTGACGCGCGTCCTGCTGCGGACGCCGATCACGGCCAACGGCGTGACCTGGCTGATGGTGGCGACCGGGGCGGGAGCGGCGTTCGCGCTGCTGATCCCCGGACTGCCGGGCGCCCTGCTCGCCGCGCTGCTCGGCCAGCTGCAGATGCTCTGGGACTGCTGCGACGGCGAGGTCGCCCGGTGGCGGCAGACGACCTCGCCCAAGGGCGTCTTCATCGACCGGGTCGGCCACTACACGGCGGAGGGCCTCATCCCGATCGCGCTCGGCCTGCGGGCCGCCGGCTTCCCGGACGTCGGCTGGCTCGACACCCCGTGGCCGTTCATCGGGGCGCTGCTGTCGGTCATCGTCCTCTACAACAAGTCACTCAATGACATGGTCCACGTCTCGCGGGCCTACAACGGGCTGCCGCGGCTGGAGGAGAAGGCCGAGGTGTCGGCGCCGCGGCGGACCGGCCTGCGCCGCGTCCGGTCGGCAGCACGGTTCGTGCCGTTCCACCGGGCGTACCACTCGGTCGAGCTGACGTTGCTCGCGCTCGTCGCCGCCGTCGTCGACACGGCGCTGGGCGACCTCGCGGCCACCCGGGTCCTGGTCGCCGCGCTCGCGGTGCTGGGCGTCGTCACGATCGTCGGCCACCTCGCCTCGATCCTCTCCTCGAGCAGGCTCCGGTGACCCCGTCGTCGAACGGCGCGCCCCGGATCGGCGTCGTCGTCCTCACGATGGGGCGTCGACCCGACGAGCTCGCCCGCGGCCTGGGGTCGCTTCTGGCGCAGGTCGACGTGGACCTCGACGTCGTCGTCGTCGGCAACAGCTGGGAGCCCACCGGCCTGCCCGACGGCGTGCGCGGCGTCCACCTCCCGGAGAACCTCGGCATCCCGGCCGGGCGCAACGCCGGGGTCTCGCACGTCGACGGCGACCTGCTGTTCTTCCTCGACGACGACGCGTGGTTGCCCGACGAGCACTTCCTGGCCAGCGTCGCCGAGCGGTTCGCGCGCTACCCGACCCTGGGACTGGTCCAGCCGCGCGTCGTGGATCCGACGGGTGCCGCGTCGCCCGGGCGGTGGGTGCCGCGCCTGCGGGTCGGGGACCCGTACGCGTCCAGCCCGGCGACGTCGCTGTGGGAGGGCGCCGTCGCGATCCGGCGGTCGGTGTTCGAGCAGGTCGGTGGCTGGCCCGAGCAGTTCTTCTACGCGCACGAGGGCATCGACCTCGTCTGGCGCGTGTGGGACGCCGGCTACGTGCCGTGGTACGCGGCGAACCTCGTCGCCTACCACCCGGTCATCGACCCCGCGCGGCACGAGGAGTTCTACCGCCTGAACGCACGCAACCGCGTCTGGCTGGCACGCCGAAACCTGCCGGCGGTGCTGGAGCCGCTCTACGTCGGCACGTGGGTGGGCATGACCTTGCTGCGGGTGCACGACGCGGACGCGTTGCGGGCCTGGTTCGGCGGCCTGCGCGAGGGGATCGAGCAGCGACCGGCCGACCGACGCCCGATGCGCTGGCAGACCGTGTGGGCGATGACGCGCGCCGGCCGTCCCCCGGTGATCTGATGCGCGCCACCGCTCGCGGAGGGTGGGTGGCGGCGGTGGTCGTCGCCGTTGCTGCCGCTCTCGGGCTTCCCGCGGCCCCCGCCCAGGCGGCCGGCGGCGCCGGTGACGTGTCGGCCGCCGCCGCGTTCCGGCTCGACGTTCGGTCGGCCCGCGTGGAGGGCCGATCCGTCGCGTATGCGCAGGCCGGCCCGGCGCGTGGGGTGCCGCTGCTGCTCCTCAACGGGACCGGCTCGCCGATGTCGCAGTGGGACCCGGCGTTCCTCGCGGCGCTGTCGAGCCAGCGTCGTGTCGTCGTCTACGACTACCCGGGCCTGGGCGGCTCGACGGCGCTCCCCGGTCGCCTGACGTTCGACCGGCTCGCGGACGACGCTTCGGGCCTGCTCGACGCGATCGGGGAGCCGCGGGCGGACGTGCTCGGCTGGTCGATGGGCGGGTTCGTGGCCCAACGGCTGGCCGTGCGCCACCCCGACCGCGTGCGTGCGCTCGTCCTGGCCGGCACCAACCCAGGTGGTCCGCGGGCCGTGCTCGGGCCGACCTGGGTGCAGGACGAGGACTCCGACCCCGACGCCGGCCTGACCGACTACGTGCGGACGAACTACCCGGCCGGCCACCGGGCGGCCGGATGGGCGTTCGTCCGCCGCGTCAACGCCGCGATCGACGCGGGCCGGTACCCGCCGGACACGGTGCCGCAGCGCACCTACGACGCGATGGTCGCGGCCGAGGACCCGTGGCTGCGCTCGTCGCGCAACCTGCGGCAGCTCGGCGCGCTCGCGGTGCCCACGCTCGTCGTGACGGGCGCGAAGGACGTCGTCACGCCGCCAGCGAACTCCCGCCTGATCGCCGCGACGATCCCGGGGGCGCGGCTGGTGCTCGCGCCCGACGCGGGTCACTCGTTCCTGTTCCAGCGGCCGTCCGCGACGGCCCGCCTGGTCGACGCGTTCCTGCCCTGACGGGTCAGGAGGCGCAGTAGTTCTCGTCGCCGGTGTTGACGTTGGCGGTCGCGTCCTTGGCCAGGTCGGAGATCTCGACCTGCTGCACGCCGGTGAAGTCGGTGCCGACGATCAGGTTCAGGGTCTGGCCCTGCTTCTTGACCTTGTCCATCACGTCGGTGTTGGCCGCGTACGCCAGCGTCTTGGCGGACTGGTCCCACTTCGGGTCGTACTGGACGGTCGTCGTCGTGTAGTCCTGGGTCGGGGCGTTGCCGACCTCCTCGACGATGAACCCCTCCTTGCGCAGCGCCTTGGCGGCCTTCTTCGCGGCGCCCTTGGTCGTGGTGCCGTTGAGCACGTTGACGTGGATGACGTCCGGCGCGGTCTTGAGCACCGGTGCCGTCCCGCCGCCCGAGGTGGCCGGCCACGGCGTGTCGTCCTTCATCGCCTGCCAGATCGGGGCGGCCTTCTTCGTGTTCTCGCTCACGGTCGCGCCGTCGCCGTTGGAGACCCAGGGCAGCGTCGTGAACGTGACGGCCGACGGCTTGAGGTCCTTCAGGCTGAGCGCCAGGTCCTTGAGGTTGTCGATGTTCGCCAGCTGGGGGTCGGCGGTGAGGGACTGGGTGGCCGCGTCGAGCACGCCGAGGAGCGAGGCCGGGTTCAGCAGCGTGCCGCTGGACAGCACCTTGCGCATGAGCGAGGACAAGAACGCCTGCTGGCGGCGGATGCGCGAGGTGTCCGACCCGTCGGAGATGCCGTGGCGCACCCGGACGAACGCCAGCGCCTCCTCGCCCTTCACGACGTGCTTGCCGGCGGACAGGTCCAGGCCGCTGAGCTTGTCGTTCACGGGCTTGGCGAGGCAGATCTCGACGCCGCCGATCGCGTCGACGATCCGCTTGAAGCCGCCGAAGTCGACGAGCATGAAGTTGCTGATGTCGAGGCCGGACATCTGCTCGACCGCCTTGACCGTGCAGCCCGGGCCGCCGATCTCGATGGCCTGGTTGAACCGGGCCCGGTAGCCTCCGACCTTCTTGCCGTCCTGCTTGCACGTCGGCAGCGTGATCATCGTGTCGCGAGGGATGCTGACCGCGATGGCGGACTTCCGGTCGCCGGCCACGTGCAGGACGATGACGGTGTCGGAGCGCTGGGCGTCGCCGAACTTCGCCACGCTGCCGAAGCCCCCGTTGCCCTTGCCCGCACGCGTGTCCGAGCCCATCAGGACGATGTTCAGCGGGTCGTACGTTCCGGTCTCCGAGTTGACCTCGGTCAGCGACTGGTTGCTCGCGGCGGGGCCGGCGTTCTCGCTGATGTCGACCGCCGTGATGTTTCCCTGGAGGCGGCCCATCACCACGGTGACGCCGGCGCCGATGAGGGTCACGACCAGGACGAGGGCCGAGACGATCGTGAGCAGCACCCGTGGCAGCCGGCTGCGGCGCCGGACGCCGGTGGCACTCATCTGCTGTCGTCTCCTCGTCGTCGTGCTCCGGCGGACGCTTCCCGGACGTCGTTCGTTCGCTCGTCGGTCGGCCGAGCGACACCTCGCCGCCAACAGGCATGGTAAGCGCTGGGTCCCGACCCATCCGAACCGACGCAGCGTGGCGGGGGAGCGTTCCCCGGCGTGGTGAGTGTGGTGAATGTGACACGCGGGGCGGGCGGGAAGTAGAGATACGGGTGGGAGTGTGGCACCGTGGATGCCTGTCCGCGGACCGCCGACTTCCCCGACCGCCGGAGCGCCCGATCGTGACCGTCCTTCGCCGCGCCTGCGCCGCGCTCGTCGCGTGCGCCCTGCTGGCCGTGCCGGCCCAGGTCGCCCGCGCTGACGACCCGCCCGCGCAGTTCACGCTCACCGGCGCCGGGTACGGCCACGGCGTCGGCATGTCGCAGTGGGGCGCCTACGGCATGGCGAAGGCGGGCTATGACGCCACCGGCATCGTGACGCACTACTACACCGGCACCACCGTGAGCCCGGTCCAGGACGACATGGACATCCGGGTGAACCTGCTCTACAAGGTCGGGTCGGCGAAGCTGCGGACCGAGCCGCTGGAAGGCGGCGGCGGGGCGGTCGAGGTCACGGTCGGACCGAACGTCGTCCTCGGCGGCCCGGCCGACGAGTTCCGGTTCACGGCCGGCGGGGGCCAGGTGCGCGCCGTCCGCATCACCGGCGGCCAGAGCACCGACCTCGGTACCGCGCCGACCGTCACCGTGCGCTGGGCCGGCACGCGGACGCCCGGAGGCGCAGCGGGCGGAGCGACCGTGGCGAACGTGGTCAGCGCGGTCTCGCTGGACTCCTCGGGCCACCGCTTCCGCTACGGCTACCTGGACATCGAGGCTGCCGGCGGCGGGAAGCTGAACGTCGTCAACTCGGTCCGGCTGCACGACGAGTACCTCTACGGCATCTCCGAGGTGTCCAGCTCCTGGCCGGACGCCGCACAGCAGGCCCAGGTCCTCGCCGCCCGGACCTACGCCCTGGCCAAGCTCGCCGCCGGGGTCCGCTCCGCCTGCGACTGCCACGTGGACGACGGCGGCGGCCCGTACGCCGACCAGACGTTCACGGGCTGGTCGAAGGCCAGCGCGGCGCAGGGCGACCGCTGGGTCGCGAACGTCAATGCGACCGCCGCCTCGCCGACCACCGGGCTGGCGATCCTCTACAACGGGCAGCCCATCAAGGCCTTCTACAGCGCCTCGAGCGGTGGCTGGACGCAGTCGGTGGCGGACGTGTGGGGCGGGTCGCTGCCCTACGCCGTGGCCGTGCCCGACCCGTGGATGGCCGATCCGGCGAACCCGAACCGGTCGTGGACGGTGGTCGTCCCGCAGGCGCGCATGGCGTCGGCGTTCGGGGTGCCGGCCGTCGTCAAGGTCGCCGTGAGCCAGCGCTACGTGTCCGGCGCGGTCCAGGCCATCACCGCG
>JAFIHP010000039.1 GCA_017849335.1 Actinomycetales bacterium
CGCGGCGCTCGCCCGGCCGGTGGACGCTTCGCGGGGGGTGAGCGAGCCCTTGTACGACGAGGACTTCGGGCCCGCCGTGCCGGCGGGACATCCGTGGGCCGGTCGCCTCGACCTGCGGGTCTCGGAGCTGCAGGACGAGGAGCTGCTGTTCCTCGAGGAGGGGCACTGCCTGCACGACCAGGCGGTCGAGGTGTGCCTGTCGTCCGGGGTCGCCCACCCGGGCGAGGCCAACGCGCGCGCGGCGTCGCTCGCCACCATCGTGCAGCTCGTCTCGGCGGGTCTGGGCATGACCTTCCTGCCCCAGAGCGCGGTGGGCGCCGAGGCGCGCGGCGCTCACCTGGGCGTGGCGCGGTTCGCCGCCCCCGTCCCCGGCCGGCGGGTCGTGCTGGCCCGGCGCCGCACGTCGACGCGGGCGGAGGAGTTCGACGAGTTCGCCGAGGTGGTGCGGGAGGCTGCCGCCGCGGCGATGTCCTCGGTCCGCCCGGTGGAGGGCTGACGTGCGCGTCCGGTTCGACGCCCAGACGTTCATGCGTCAGCGGTTCGGAGGCATCTCGCGGTACTTCACGACCCTCATCTCCGAGCTCGACGCGGCGCCGGAGCTCGGGATCGAGCCTGTCGTCGACTTCACGTGGACGCCCAACGCCTACGCCGCCCGGCACCTCGCCGCTCGTGGCGTCCGCGCCATCGACCCTCGGGTGCCGCGGGCGGTGCCGTACGGCTGGGCGTGGCTGCGGGCTCCGTTCGGCCAGTCGCCGGCCGATGCCGTGCACCAGACGTACTACAGCGCCCGGTTCCTCGCGTCACCGCCGGGAACCCGACGGGTCGTCACCGTGCACGACATGATCCCCGAGCGGCTCGCGGGCACCGACGGCTTCACGTCCAGCCACCTCGCCAAGCGGCGGTACGTCGACGACGCCGACCTCGTCGTGTGCGTGAGCGAGTCGACCCGAGCCGACCTGCTCGACCTGTGGGGGCCGTTGCGCGCGCCGGCGGTCGTCGTCCCCCTCGCCGTCGGACCGGCCTTCGCCCCGGGGCTCGCTCCGGTGCCGGGCCTGCCCGCCGACTACGTCCTGTACTCAGGAGCCCGTCGCGGCTACAAGGACTTCCTGCTGCTCGTGGACGCCCTGGCCGCGCTGCGGGCCGACGGCCTGGACGTGCCGCTCGTGGTCGCGGGTGGGTCGCTCACGCGGGCCGAGGCGGATGCGTTCGCCCGCCGCGGCCCGGCGCCGGTCGTGCTCGAGCATCCGTCCGACGACCAGCTGGCCCGTGCGGTGTCCGCGGCGGCCCTGGTCGTCCAGACGTCGCGCTACGAGGGATTCGGCCTCGCGACGCTGGAGGCGATGGCCAGCGGCGTACCGGCGGTCGCGGCGGACGCCGGGCCGATGCGCGAGGTGGGCGGCGACGTCGTGGAGTACTTCCGGCCCGGTGACGGCGTGGACCTCGCCCGGGCGATGGGGCGGGTCCTCGGCGACCCGTCGGTGCGGGAGCGCATGGCGCGGCTGGGTCCGCCGCGCGCCGCGCTGTTCAGCGGCCGCCGGCTCGCGGAGTCGATGGCGGCGGCCTACCGGCTGATGGACTGAGTCAGGATCAAGTCTGAATCTTGACTTAGTCCAGAATCAGGGCCATGCTCGACCCGTGACCGACCGTCCGACCACCGTCCTGCGTGAGCACGGCGTGCAGGTGACCGCGCAGCGGCTCGCCGTCCTGCGCACCGTGACGGCCCACCCGCACGTCACCGCGGACCAGGTCATCGTGCTGGCCCGGGGCGAGATCGGCGCGATCTCCAAGCAGGCCGTGTACGACGCGCTGGCGGTCCTCGTCGACCGGGGCATCCTGCGCCGGATCCAGCCGGTCGGGTCGCCGGCGCGCTACGAGGACCGCGTGGCGGACAACCACCACCACCTGGTCTGCCGTTCCTGCGGCCAGGTCGTCGACGTCGACTGCGCCGTCGGCGAGGCACCGTGCCTGGACCCGGTACAGAGCAACGGCTTCGTCGTCGACGAGGCCGAGGTCGTGTACTGGGGGATCTGCCCGGCCTGCCAGACGGACGTCGCGCCCCCGGTCCGCTGACATCCCACATCGTTCCCGAAACCGACCACGTACCAAGGAGATACGCAGATGAGCACTGACGCCGCGTGCCCCGTCGCCCACGACCGAGCCGACGGTGGCACTCGCAACCGTGACTGGTGGCCCGGCCAGCTCGATCTCACCGTGCTGCACCCGAACCCGCCGGCCGGGAACCCGATGGGCGAGGACTTCGACTACGCAGCCGAGTTCGCGACGCTCGACCTGGCGCAGGTGAAGGCGGACCTGCGTGCCGTCATGACCGACTCGCAGCCATGGTGGCCGGCCGACTACGGGCACTACGGGCCGCTGTTCATCCGGATGGCGTGGCACAGCGCCGGCACCTACCGGATCGGCGACGGCCGTGGTGGCGGCGGCGCGGGACTGCAGCGATTCGCTCCGCTCAACAGCTGGCCTGACAACGCGAACCTCGACAAGGCCCGCCGCCTTCTGTGGCCCGTCAAGAAGACCTACGGCCGCAAGATCTCCTGGGCCGACCTGATGATCCTGGCCGGCAACGTCGCGCTGGAGTCGATGGGCTTCCAGACGTTCGGCTTCGGCGGCGGTCGCGAGGACGTGTGGGAGCCGGACGAGACCTACTGGGGCTCGGAGGCGACGTGGCTCGGCGACCAGCGCCACCGCGGCGACCGCGACCTGGAGAACCCGCTCGCGGCCGTCCAGATGGGCCTGATCTACGTCAACCCCGAGGGTCCCAACGGTGAGCCCAGCGCGCTGGGCTCCGCACGCGACATCCGCGAGACGTTCGCCCGCATGGCGATGGACGACGAGGAGACGGTGGCGCTCATCGTCGGCGGGCACACCTTCGGCAAGACGCACGGCGCGGCGGTGCCCGACGGCCACGTGGGCCCGGAGCCGGAGGCCGCCCCGCTGCAGCAGATGGGCCTGGGCTGGGCCAACTCGTTCGGCACCGGTGTGGGCGACGACGCGATCACCAGCGGCCTGGAGGGCGCATGGACGCCGACCCCGACGACCTGGGACAACAGCTTCCTCGAGACCTTGTTCGGCTACGAGTGGGACCTGTCCCGCAGCCCGGCGGGCGCCTACCAGTGGGTGCCGACCGATCCGTCGGCGCAGGGCACGGTGCCCGACCCGCACGACCCGTCGAAGCGGCACGCGCCCGTCATGCTGACCAGCGACCTCGCGCTGCGGATGGATCCGATCTACGAGCCGATCGCCCGACGGTTCCTCGAGCACCCGGCGGAGCGCGCTGACGCGTTCGCCCGCGCCTGGTTCAAGCTCACCCACCGTGACATGGGCCCGAAGTCCCGGTACCTCGGACCCGAGGTTCCGGCCGAGGACCTGATCTGGCAGGACCCGGTCCCGGCCCCGGCGGGCCCCCTGGTCGATGCCGACGACGTCGCCGTCCTGAAGGCGATGATCATCGGGTCCGGGCTGAGCATCTCTCAGCTGGTCTCGACGGCGTGGGCCTCCGCCGCGACGTTCCGCGGCACGGACAAGCGCGGTGGGACCAACGGCGCGCGCGTGCGGCTGGAGCCGCAGAACGCCTGGGAGGTCAACGATCCCGAGCAGCTGGCGATCGTCCTCGCGGCGCTGGAGGCGATCCGCGAGGAGTTCAACGCCCGCGGGGGCGCGCAGGTGTCGTTGGCCGACCTGATCGTCATCGGCGGGAACGCCGCGGTCGAGGTGGCCGCGAAGGCCGGCGGGCTCGAGGTCGAGGTCCCGTTCACCCCGGGTCGTACCGACGCGACGGCGGAGCAGACCGACGTGCACTCGTTCACGTTCCTCGAGCCGACGTTCGACGGCTTCCGCAACTACCTCGCGCCGGGGCACGCGCTCCCCGCGGAGCGGTTGCTGGTCGAGCGGGCGGCCCTGCTCACCCTGAGCGCGCCGGAGACAGCCGTGCTCGTCGGCGGCTTGCGCGTGCTGGGCGCGAACACCGGCGGGTCGCCGCGCGGC
>JAFIHP010000040.1 GCA_017849335.1 Actinomycetales bacterium
CGCGCGGGCCCCGCCGATGTACGGCTCGTCGGGCCGCGTGGCCATGGCGACGCTGTACACGGCCCTCCTCTCGCCGCGACCGTCGTCGCGACCGAGCGGTCCCCCTACCGAGCGGCCACGGCCTCCAGCACCTGGTCGACCTGCCCGGCAAGGACCGGGGCGATCGCGTCGACGGAGTACCGGTCTCGGACGATCTGCCGCCCCGCGTCGGCCAGCACTCGAGCGAGCTCCGCGTCCTCGTCCAGCCGGAGGACCGCATCCACGAAGTCGTCCGCTGTCTCCGCGGCGAGGTAGTGCCGGCCCGGTTCCAGATCGAGGCCCTCGGCCCCGACCGCCGTCGAGATCACGGGCGCACCGGCCGCCATCGCCTCGATGATCTTCAGCCGTGTCCCCGTTCCCGCACGCAGCGGCACGACGACGGCGGAAGCAGACGCGAGGTACTCGACCATCGACGGGACCCGCCCGACCACGGTCACTCCGGGCCACGAGCCCGCGCACAGCCACGAGGGTGCGTGCGAGCCCACGATAAGGACATCGTGCCCGGGCAGGCGAGGTGCGATCTCCTCGACGAGCTCCCGCGCGGCGAGCTCGTTGGGCGGATAGCGGAAGGAGCCGGGGTACAGCAGCCGGCCGGCGACCCGCTCGACGTGCGGCGCGGCGTACTGGTCCACGTCGACGGCGTTCACGACGACCGTGGACTCCCGGCCGGTCGTCGCAATCACCGCCTCGGCCTCGACGGCCGACGACACCCAGACCGCCGCCGCGTCCGGCAGTACCCGCAGCTCGTACCGCGCCGCCGCCTTGTTGAACCGCGACAGGATGCGAGCGGCGGGGTCGGTCCCGGCGATCGAGTCCAAGGCCGGCACGACGCGGGCATTGGACGCGTCGAGGTCGAGAACCAGTGGCATATCCCGCTCGTCCAGCGCCTCGACCGCGACGCGCCACACCTGCAGCCGCGCCAGGACCACGAGATCCGGCCGGGCGTCGCGTACGGCCACGCGCAGGAAGTCGACGGCCGCCGCCGACGCGAACGGGCCGAACGGGTCGTCCGGGTGCTCCAGGAGCTGGCGGACGATCGGCGGACCGTCCGGCGACGCGAGCCCTGCGGACACCCAGCCGTGGACGAACGACGGTGCCGGCGACGTTCCCCCCGACAGCGCCGCGACCGAGACCGTCGCGCTGCGGGCGAGTGCTGCGGCGATGCTCAGGAGCCGGAGGTCGGCACCGTCGCGGATGGGCCACGGCAGCTGCGGTACGACGAGAAGCACCCGCGGAGGAGTCACGCGCCGCACGGTACCCGCGGCACGCGCGTGTGCGACGATCCCTCGATGCGCGTCGTCGTGGGATCGGAGACCGGCGCGTTCGGTCAGGCGTCGGGCGCCGACCGGGTCGTCCGTTGCGTGAACGTCGAGCTCACCGCGGCCCTGGCCCCCCTCGGCATCGACGTCGTCCCCGTGCACACCCGACCCCAGCCCGCAGACCGGCTGGGTCCGTTCGCGGCCGACGGCTCGGGACTATCCGGACCCGTCCGGACGGTGGCCGACTGCGACCTTCTGATGCTGCTGGGAATCGACGTCACCGTTGACTTCACGCACGTCATCCGTGAGCGGCGAGACCGCGCACTCCCCGTGGTCGCGATGGTGCACGACCTGATGCCCGTTGCCCACCCCGAGTGGTTCCCACCGCACGCACGGACGCACTACCGCGCCTACGTACAGCAGCTCCTCCACGTCGCCGATGCCGTGGTCGTCACGACCGAGGCGGTGCGCGACGACCTGCTCGCCCTGGGGTGGCGGATCCGCGGAGACGTCCACGTCGTCGGCCTCGGCACATCCTTCCCGCAGCAGCCGCCGACGACGGCACCCGCCGACCCGCTCGGGCTCCTGTACGTCTCCACGATCGCGCCCTACAAGGGCCACCTCGCCCTGCTCGGCGCGTTCGACCTGATCCGGGACGCGGGAGTCGACGTCGATCTCACGATCGTGGGCCGCAACGGGTGGATGTCCGACGAGATCGCGGAGGCCATCCGCCGTCATCCTCAGTACGGACGGTCGCTGACGTGGGTGCAGGGGGCCACGGACAATGACGTGCTGGAGATCGCCCGCCGGTGCCGAGTCGCCGTGGTCCCGTCGCAGGCGGAGGGCTTCGGCTTGTTCCTCGAGGAGGCGCTGTCGCTCGGCCTGGCCGTCGTCGCCAGCGACATCCCGCCGTTCCTCGAGCGTCCGTACCCGAACCTGACGTTCACGGACCCGGCGTCGCCCGCCCTGGCCGAGGCCATCCTGAGAGCGCGCGACGAGCCGATCGTGCCCTTGGCGATCGACCAGGTTCGACCACTGTCCGCTGCGGGCCGCGACCTGTTGCCGATCATCCTGTCGGCCCTCGGTCATTGAACCGAGGTCACGGCGGCGGCGATCCCGGCGGAGCGGCGACGAAGACAAGGATCCACGCGACGTGCATGCCGAGAAGTAGAGCCACGGTCAACACGACGGCCCAGAACCGCCTGACGCCGCGACGGATTGCGATGGCGAGCGCCGGGTCGGGGACGAAGTACCGCGCGGTCGACGACACCGCACCGCTCGCCAGGACGAATGCGGGAGCGACAGCAGCGAGCACCCTGATGGCGACCGGGGCATGCCGGTCTCGGGCGACCACGAAGGCCGCGACGCCGTAGGCGACGAGAACCGTGAGTGCGATGAACGTGTTGGGCGTCGGCTCCTGCCACGCGTCCCAAACCCACTGCGCTGTTTCCGCGAATGGAACCGACGACCTCGCCCACGCGGACTGCGAGAACGCAAAGGCATTGAGCGAACCGTCGTGCCACGCCACGAGCGCCGGCCACGCCACACTACCCATGGCCGCGAGCCCACCCACGAGCCACATTCGACCGGTCGATACCGCACCTGAACGTCGGTGGTCCACGTACATCGCGACCACGAGCGCCACGGCGAAAGGCAGAACCGTGACGCGCGTGAGCCCGGCAGGGACCAGCAGGGCACCCGCGAGGACATACCGGTGCCTCGTGGCGGCCAGCAGGCTGGCGAACGCAAGCGCACAGAACAGGCCCTCGGCGTACCCCATGACGAGGACTGGCGTCGCCGGCAGGGCGGACCACAGCACCGCGGAGCCGATCGCCCGCGAGGCGCCGAACGCGGGAAGGAGCGTCGCGCACAGCAGGACTGCTGCGGCGAGACCACCGGCGATGCTCGCCGCGAGCAGCGCCGCGCTCGCGGCGCCGGACGGGTGGGCGGGTAGCAAGAGTGCCCCCAAGCGCCCTAGCGAAGGAAGCACCGGCGGCCAGTTCATTGTCGACTGAAGCGCGTGGCCGGCGGCGTCGGTCGGGACCCGCTTCGGGTAGCCCTCGAGAGCCGAACGTAGATACCAGCCGGCATCCCAGCTCATCAGCAACCGCCGGATCGACACGCCATGTGAGCGCGCAACGACCCCAAAGATGACGAGATCCGCCAGCCGCAGGACGACGTAGGTCGTAGCGACGGTCACGAGTGGGTGGGCGCGAGCCCGACGGGTGATCCCACGCGCACGTTCCCCCGGCCCGACAGCGCTTGCGAGCACGCGCGAACCGTACCGTCACGCGCAGGGCAAGACACGTCTATCGTGACCAACCCCACCACCGCCGGAGGCGACGTGTACTCGGTCGTGATCGCGTCACGGGTGGACGACCCCCTTCTGCCCGACGCCGTCGCCAGCATCGCCGCCCAGACGCGTCGGCCGGCGTCGATCCGGGTCGTCTGCAACCCCGGGGAGCCGATCGACACGGGCTGGGTGGCTCGGGCGACCCGCGCCGCGGGCGGCATCGATATCGACGTCCTCCGGTCCGACGCCTCAGGCATGGTCTCGGCGCTGAACCACGGCATCGGCACGTGCTCGACCCGGTACGTCGCCTTCCTGGACACCGATGACGTGTGGCTGCCGGAGAAGCAGGAGCGTCAGCTCGACGCCCTCGCAGCCGATCCGAGGCTCGACGCTGTCAGCTGCCGCGCCGCCAACTTCCACATCTCCGACGACGGGTCGCACGTGGTCGGCGAGCCCACGACAGCCACGATGTTCACCTGCACGACGTTCCGCCGCGAGGCGTTCGACGCGTACGGGCTCATCGACGGCGATACGACCCACTTCACCTGGCTGTACCGATGGTGGGGTCGCGCGCACGACCTGGGCATCACCAGTAGCTGCCTGGACTACGTCGGCCTGCACCGGCGTCTGCACACGGGGAACAGCTGGACCCTCGAGCGCACCCGAGCCCATCGGGACCTGCTGGCGGAGATCCGCGCTCACGCCCGACGACGTCGGGCGTGAGCGGCGGTCGCTACTCGCGAAGCGTCGCCGTGCACACCTCTCCGGTCGCGAGGTTCTTCGCCCGAAGCACGAAGGTCTCCCGCATGTTGGGGTGGTCGGACCGCCGTACCGACCATGACGCCTCGGCCATCGGCGTGTCGTCGTCGGCCTCCATGACGGCCCGACGGGTCTGCGAGTAGACCTGCGACCCGTTCTGCTTCACGGTCAGCTTCCAGCGCTGCCCGGCCTTCGGTGTCTTCACCTCGAACTCGAGGTCGAACGTCCGACGCTCCAGCTCGAGGTCGGCCTCCCACCGGCTCGACGCCGAGCAGGTGCCCTTCTGCTTGTCGTCCGCCAGCGCCCCCGGTGCCCCCGCGATCATCGTCGCTCCGGTCAGGACGGCGGCGGCTCCGACTCCGTAGATGCGCTTGCCCATGGCTCCTCCTCCTGGTCGCCCCGACGTTCGCGGCGTCCGTCCACCATGCCAGTCGGGCCGCGGAACGCCAAAGTCCGAGCACCTGCCGCTGGTCTGCGACCATCGGGAGGTGCCCGAGGTCCGCATCGCCGTCCGCGTACGCCCCGGGGCATCTCGGACCAAGGTGCGCGGCTCGTACGGCGACGACCGCCAGCTGGTCGTGGCCGTGACGGCGCAGCCGGTCGGCGGCGCCGCGACCGACGCCGTGATCGCGGCCGTGGCCGACGCCCTGGGCGTGCGACCCGCCCGTATCCGGCTCGTCACGGGGCACACCTCGCGGTCGAAGCTCCTGGCGGTCGACGCCGATGACGAGAGCGCCGTCCGGGCTCGTCTGGAGAGCCTCCTGGGCTGAGCGCGGCCCGCTACCCCGTGCATCGGTCGACGACGAGCTCGACGTCCACCGGGAGCGAGCGGGCGCCCCGCAGCGACGTCGCGACCGCCGGGTCCGCGACCACCACGATCCGCCCGCTGCCGCCCGCGACACGCCAGTCGTCGATCGCCCGACCGAACGCCACGGGGTCGGAGGCGAGCGTGTCGAGGTCCATCGTCAGGAACCTGTTGTCGTCGCGCATCCGGTAGGCCAGGGCGTTGGCCCACCGGCTCGGAAGGTCCACCGGGGAGGCCGGCGAGGCCACCACGACCGCGACGTCCGCGCGACCCGAGTTGACGGCGGTCGCGCCCGCGACGACGAGGCGCCCGCAGCCGGAGGTCACGGCGGAGAGGTCCTGTGCCGCGATCGCGCGCAACGCGAATGGCGTCGAGCCCATGTACGCGCCGGTGAACCGGAGCGGGCGCAGTCCGGTCGCGAACGTCGCGACCGCGAAGGCCGCGAGCACGACGACCCCGGTCACGGCGGTGACCGACAGCCGCACACCTCCGGCGGCGAGCACCCCGAGGGCCAGGAGCAGTACGAGGATCAGGACGGTGTAGGCCGCCCGCATCGGGTAGTACTGCACCGCCGCCGTCGCCACGAGGCTGTACGCGCACAGTGCTGCCGCGAAGACCGCACCGAGGACGACGACGGTCGCCACCAGCCAGTCCCGGCGGCGAACGGCCGCCACGACGAGCCACGCAGCGAGGACGAGGCCGACGCCGGCGACGACCCACCCGACGGGCTCGATGTCGCCGAACACCAGGACCGAGCCGCTGCCCGCGCGCTTGACCTCGATGAGCGGCTTGTAGAGCAGCGGGAGGCATGCGATCAGCGCCACGACCCCCCACGGGCGGACCACCCAGCGGAGGGTGGAGCGCCATCCGGACCGGACGACGTCGCCCAGCAGGATGCCGAGCGCGGCAGCCAGGACGAACGGCAGCAGTAGCGGGTAGGTGTACGCGACGACGACCGTCGCGACGCTCGTCGAGACCAGGATCGGCACCGGCGACCGGCGGCCCTCCAGCACGACCGCGACGTACGACATCAGTGCGGCGTAGCCCACCAGAAGCACGGGCCAGCCGGACCACAGCAGGTGGCTGGGGCTGCCGAGCGCGAGGACGGCGAGGGCCACCGTCACCGCAGCGGCCACGCGGCCGGGCCGCTGGCGCGCCGGCGCGCTCCAGCGGCGCGCGGTGCGCGCGACCACGATGGCGCCTGCCGCCAGGAACCGCACGACGCTGCCGATCAGGAACGCCGCATAGAGCGCCGCCAGCGCGGCCGGCGCGAGCGGCGTCCCGTCGACGCCCGCCGCCGAGGCGAACAGGTCCCACAGGGCGTAGGCACCGCCCGGGTAGGGGCGGTAGTACGAGAACGTCGACTCACGGAAGGCGTCGTCGAGAAAGAAGAACGTCCCATGCCGCAGGAAGGCGCCTACGTTCGCCACGTGCGCGGCGTTGTCGTACCCCCAGCTCAGGGCGTGCACGAGGGTGACCGTCGGCACCACAGCGAGCAGGCCACAGACAACGACGGGCACCACCGCGGCGAGCGTGACGGCGACGACCCGCGCGTGGGACGGCCGACCCGATCGGCCCGTCAGCACGTAGCCGACCGGCGGGACGAGGAGCACGAGCACCGCGAGCGGAGTTCGCACCCCCTGCGGCAGGACGGCGAGCAGGTAGGCGACGACGACGGCCGCGAGCAGCCACCACAGCGTGAGTTCCGGCAGGCGGGAGGCTCCCCAGGCCAGGAAGGACCAGGCCAGCGCGAGGCCCACCACCAGCCCGAACCCCACGACGGGGCTCGACGGGGAGCCGGCGACCCACCACGCCACGGCGGTCAGCAAGCCCAGCGCCCCGACCACGGCCCGCGCGCGCGGGGTCGCCACCCACGCCACCTCCGGCTCCGCGGCCGGCGGGCCCGTCGCTGTCACGCGCGGATCCTCGCAGAGGCACACCGCCTCGGGCGGCAACGCACGTCGGCCGCCCTTCCGCTCCCGTGGCAGAGCGGCTAGCCTGCCCGGAACCTACGAGGAGGACCGCATGCGTCGTACGCTGATCGTGATCACCGCGGCCGCGGGGCTGGTCGCCGCCGGGGCCCTGCCCGCGCAGGCCGCACCGGCCGCCAAGGTAAAGCCGATCGTGCTCGCCACCAGCACCCCGGCCATCGATGCGGCCGGCGGACAGGCCGCGTTCACCGTGACCGGACTGCCGAAGGGAACAGCGTCCCTGCAGCTGCTCGACCCGGCCACCAAGAAGTGGGTCCGGAAGGCGGCCGTGACCCGCAGCGGCACGAGCGGATCGGTCACCGTCACCGGCGTCCCGCAGGGCGTGCCGCAGTTCCGCGTCGTCGTCGGCAAGCGGTCGTCGAACATCGTGCCGGTGAAGGCTTACGGCATCTACGCGTTCGGCGGCTACACGAAGCAGCACACATACGGCAGCGCCACGATGGCCTCCGTCGAGGGGTACTTCCCCGGCTACAAGAACCTCAAGGTGCCCGACGGCTTCGGCTGCGAGCGGGTCGACGTAGGACTGGAGATGGGTTCGCCGCAGCCGACGTGGAAGGCGAACGTGCTGGTGACCTCGGCGTCCGGCGTCGTGAACACGCAAATCATGTCGATCCCGAGCGAAGTCAAGGTCGCGTCCTCAGTCGGCCAGCCGGTCAGCGGCGCCATCGACATCGGGATCAACTCGTCGACGAGCAACAGCCAGCCGTTCTTCGGCTGGACCGGCCTGCAGTTCCACTGCCTGGCCGACCCTGGGATCTCGACGATGCAGTAGGAGGCCCGTGACGCGACGGCCCCCGCACCGATGGTGCGGGGGCCGTCGTGCGTTGCTCCCCCATCTGGACTCGAACCAGAAACCCTTCGATTAACAGTCGAATGCTCTGCCAATTGAGCTATGGGGGAAAGACCGTTCGCGGTGGTGCAGTCGAGCCCGAGGAGGATAGCAACCCGAGGTTCGCGACGGTGCGACCAGGTCCGTCCTGGCGGGGTCAGATGCCGAGCGAGGAACGCAGCTCGGCGAGCGTCGCATCGGCGGCTGCCCGCAGCGCCGGGTCCTCGTGATCCAGGCCGGCGTCGAACACCACGGTCCAGCGGACGTCGTCGCCGAGCCGACGCGCCACGAACAGCGCCTTCGCGCCGCCTCCGAGGTCCCGGCGCTCCGACACGATCACGCTGTCGGTCACGCGCTCGCGCACGGCGGCGGGCAGGTCGTTCGGTGTCTCGACGCGCACACGGAGCACCGGGAGGGTGCGGCCGTCGGCCGCCTGCCGGGTCACGTCGAGGACCGGCTCGTCCCAGGTCGCCTTCACGATCTGCTCCCACGGGATGCGCTCGCCGGTCTCCTGCACGTAGAGCGCGCGGTCGGTTGCGGCGGCGACCACGGTCTGCGTCCCGCCCGCACGGTCGGTGCTCCC
Organism: Actinomycetales bacterium; assembly: GCA_017849335.1. Taxonomy (GTDB): domain Bacteria; phylum Actinomycetota; class Actinomycetes; order S36-B12; family S36-B12; genus UBA10649. The sequence continues at coordinate 8,559 of JAFIHP010000040.1, forward strand.
CCAGGCCAGCACCCGCTCGTCCGGCGGGACCTGGAGCATGGCCAGTACCGGGCCGGGCAGTCGCGGCTGACGCCCGGGCCACTTCACGCCGAGCTCCCGAGGGCTTCCTGGCGCAGCGAGCGCCGGACATCCTCCAGCGCGAGCAGGTCGGCGAAGCACCGCTCGTAGTCGGCGGCCTGCGTGGTCGGGTCCATCCGCTGCAGCCTTCCCCTCAGGTCGACGATCCGCCGGCTGGCGTCCAGCTCCAGCAGCCGCGAGACCACGCCCACGGCGTAGCGCGCATCCTGCCCCGAGTCCGAGGGAAGCGGCTCGACCGCGAGCTCGCGCACCAGCCGGCGCACCTCGTCGTCGCGGGCCACGTCCAGGACCGCATCGATCCACGCCAGTCCGTCGACGTCCTCCGAGGGGCCACCGGCTCCCTCGATCGCCGCGTGCACCGCGCGCGCCGCGGGGTGCGTGTACGCCTGCTCCTCGACCAGGGCGTACGTGTCGGCCGACGGGCCGGGCAGCTGCAGGGCGCACTTGAGCGCCTCCCGCTCCACCTGGAGCACGGGGTCGCGGCGCGCGGCGCGCGGCGCGGCAGCCGCCGGGGCGGCCGAACCTCCGGCGGACGCGACGGCCCGCCGTACGACGTCGACGTCCTCGCCGAGCCAGCCCGCGAGGCGGTTCGCGTACTGCGGACGCAGCGCGGTGTCGCGGATCCTCGCCACGACCGGCGCTGCCGCGCGCAGGGCGGCGACCCGGCCTTCGGCGGTCTCGAGGTCGTAGCCGGCGAGCGTCGACCGGATCGCGAACTCGAACAACGGCACGCGTCGGTCCACGAGCGCCACCACGGCGTCGTCCCCTCGGGCCAGGCGCAGGTCGCACGGGTCCATGCCGGACGGCTCCACCGCGACCCAGGTCTGGGCGACGAACCGCTGGTCCTCGTCGAACGCGCGCAGCGCCGCCTTCTGCCCGGCCGCGTCGCCGTCGAACGTGAACACGACGCTGCCGCTGAACTGGTCGTCGTCCATCAGCAGGCGCCGCAGGACCTTGATGTGCTCGGTGCCGAAGGCGGTGCCGCACGTCGCGATCGCCGTCGGCACGCCGGCGAGGTGGCAGGCCATCACGTCGGTGTACCCCTCGACGACGACGGCCTGCTGCGCCTTGGAGATGTCGC
>JAFIHP010000315.1 GCA_017849335.1 Actinomycetales bacterium
CCCGGAGGTCTTCGCCGATCCGCGGATCACCCAGGGCGCGCGCCCGTAGCGATGGCGAGGTCGGTCACCCTGCGGCTGGAGCGGGAGCTCCTACGTGGCGGCGCGCGGCTGGTCGCGGGCGTCGACGAGCTCGGCCGGCGAGCCCTGTGCGGGCCGGCGACGGTGGGCGTCGTCGTCGTCGACGCGACGACGCGGACGGCACCCCCCGGCGTGCGCGACAGCAAGCTGATCAGCGCCGCCGTGCGCGAGTCGCTCGTCCCGCGCATCCGGCGGTGGGCGGTCGCCTGCGCGGTGGGTCACGCCGAGGCGCACGAAGTCGACGCACTGGGGATCATCGCGGCACTGCGACTGGCCGGTCACCGGGCACTCGCAGCCCTCCCGCAACTGCCCGACATCGTCGTCCTCGACGGCAACCACGACTACCTCACAGGGCCCGCGCAGTCATCCCTCCTCGAGCCGGACCTCGTCCCGGTCCCCGCGGTGCGGACGCAGGTCAAGGCCGACCTGCGCTGCGCGGCCGTCGCGGCGGCGAGCATCCTGGCGAAGACCGAGCGCGACGCGCTGATGGTCCGGCTCGCGGCCGAGCACCCGGGGTACGGCTGGGAGACGAACAAGGGGTACGCCGCGCCCGAGCACGTCGACGCCCTCGGCCGGCTCGGTCCCAGTGCCCAGCACCGGCTCAGCTGGCGGCTGCCCGGGATCGTCGCCCGCGAGGAGTGACCTCACCCACACCACCTTGTTGCGAAACTTTTGCAGGAAGGAGGTAGGTTGGCCGCATCGCGGTGGAGGGGAGGAGGCCCGACGTGCACGTCAGCACCATGCACATCCCGGACGGGTTCATCGACGGGCCGGTGAGCGTCGTGGCGATGGTCGTCGCCGCGATCGGCATCGTCGTCTGCCTGCGCGGAGCGCGCCGCCAGCTGGACGAGCGGACCGCCCCGCTGGCGGGGCTGGTCGCCGTCTTCATCTTCGCGGTCCAGATGCTCAACTTCCCCGTGGCTGCCGGCACCAGCGGGCACCTGCTGGGGGGTGCGCTCGCGGCGATCCTCGTCGGCCCATACGCCGGAGCCCTCGCGGTCAGCGTCGTGATCTTGGTCCAGGGCCTGCTCTTCGCCGACGGAGGCCTATCGGCGATCGGGCTGAACATCATCAACATGGGGCTCGTGACGGCAGCGGTCGGGTGGGTCGTGTTCCGCCTCGCGATCAGGCTCCTCGACGGCGCGGGCGGTCCGACGAAGCCCAAGGTGTTCGCTGCCTCGTTCGTCGCCGGCCTTGTCGCCGTACCGGTGTCGTCTCTGGCGTTCGTGCTGGAGTACGCGATCGGCGGGACCGGCACGATCGGCTGGGAGACGGTCCTGGTCGCCATGACCGGTGTCCACGTGCTCATCGGCATCGGCGAGGGTCTGATCACCGCGGTCGCCGTCTCGGCGATCTTCCTGGCCCGACCGGACCTGGTGTACGGCGTTCGTGACCTCCTGCCGAAGCCGACCGTCACCGTCAAGAGCGCGGAGGTCGTGGCGTGATGAGGCGCAGCGTGTGGGTGATCGTGGGCATCGGGCTCGTCGTCGCCCTGTTCGCGGCGGGCGTGGTGAGCTACTACGCGAGCAGCTCGCCGGACGGCCTGGAGCGCGTCGCGGAGGACCATGGGTTCATCGCCAACGCCACGGACAGTGCGAACGCGACCCTGCCGACGGCGGACTACGGGATCGCCGGCATCGACAACGAACGCCTGTCGGTCGGGCTCGCGGGCGTGCTCGGCGTCGCCGTCATGGCCGTGCTCGCCTTCGGCCTGTTCTGGCTCCTCGCGCGCGGGAAGAAGCCCCAGGGCCAGCTCGCCGCCGAGGGCGTCGCGCCGAAGGTCGATGCCTAGCCCGCACTCGCACGGGCACGACGCCGGCGAGTGGCTCCTGGTCCACCGGCACAGTCCGGTGCACCGGCTGCCGGCGGAGGTCAAGACGGTCGCGCTCGTCGCGTTCGTCCTCGTCGTGGTGTTCACCCCACCGCGCTGGTACGCCGCGTTCGCCGCCTACGCCGTGATCCTCGTCGGCGTCGCCGCCCTCGCGCGGATCCCGGCGCGCGTCATCAGCCGACGCATGCTCATCGAGGTGCCGTTCGTGCTCTTCGCCGTGCTCATGCCGTTCTTCGGCACCGGGGAGACCGTCCACGTCGGTGGCGTGACGCTCTACGTGTCGGGGCTCGTGGCGGCGTGGAACATCCTCGTGAAGGGCACGCTCGGTGTGGTCGCATCGATCCTGCTCGCGGCGACGACACCGGCGCGCGACCTGCTCATGGGACTGCAGCGCCTCCACGTGCCGTCGCTGATCGTGCAGATCGCCTCGTTCATGCTGCGCTACACGTTCGTCGTCCGGGACGAGATGACACGCATGCGGCTGGCCCGGGAGGCCCGTGGCTTCCAGGCGACGGGCGTGCGCTCGTGGCCGGTGCTCGCCCAGTCGGCCGGAGCCCTGTTCATCCGGTCGTACGAGCGTGGCGAACGGGTGCACCTGGCGATGCTCAGTCGCGGGTACGACGGCCGCTTCCCGCAGCTCGGCGGCACGGTCACGCTCGCACGGGACTGGGCCTGGGGCCTCCTCGTGCCGGCATGTGCTCTGATGGTGGCCGTGACAGCGTGGGTCCTGCAGCCATGACGGCGCCGAGCCTGTCGGTCGAGGGCCTCGCCTTCTCGTACCCCGACGGCCATCAGGCCCTGTTCGGCGTCGACCTGCGGGTCGAGCGCGGGGAGCGGGTCGCGGTGCTCGGCCCGAACGGCGCCGGCAAGACGACCTTGGTGCTGCACCTGAACGGCCTGCTCGCGGGTGGGGTCGGCTCCGTCGCCGTGGCCGGGCTGGCGGTCGAGCCCGCCAACTACCCGGAGATACGTCGGCGGGTCGGGCTGGTCTTCCAGGACCCGGACGATCAGCTCTTCATGCCGACCGTCCGCGACGACGTCGCGTTCGGCCCGGCCAATGCCGGTGTCGTCGGGGAGGAGCTGGACCGGCGCGTGCACGCCGCCCTGGAGTCCGTCGGCATGGCCGAGTTCGCGGACCGGCCGCCGCACCACCTGTCGTTCGGCCAGCGCCGGCGCGTCGCGCTGGCGACCGTGCTCGTCATGGAGCCGGAGATCCTCGTGCTCGACGAGCCGTCGAGCAACCTCGACCCGGCGAGCCGTCGGGAGCTGGCCGACGTGATCCGGTCCCTCGACGTGACCGTCCTCATGGTCACGCACGACCTGCCGTACGCGCTCGAGCTGTGCCCACGTGCGGTCATCCTGTCCGGCGGGATCATCGTCGCTGACGGCCCGACCGCACGACTTCTGGGCGATGCGGACCTGATGGCGGCGCACCGCCTCGAGCTGCCGTTCGGCTTCGACCCCGGGGCGCTCGCGCGGTCCTGACCGGCTCTCCTCGCGGCCGCCTCCGCGTCCCTGGTCGCCCACAGCCCGTCCGGGCGCGGTCTGCCGTCCACAACGACGCCTCGGCTGGACCTCCTCCGGTGCGCGGCACGCCAGCCTCCTGCTACGGCGGAAGGGGGCGCAGTGAGGGCGAAGGACAGGCTGGGGCGCGATGGCGAGGATCTCGCGGCCGACCACCTGCGACGAGCAGGGCTGGCGATCCTCGACCGGAACTGGCGGTGCGCGGCGGGGGAGATCGACATCGTCGCGCGCGACGGGTCGGCGCTGGTCGTGTGCGAGGTGAAGACGCGGTCGAGCACGTCGTACGGCTGGCCGGCCGAGGCGGTCACGCCCCGCAAGCTGCGACGTCTTCGCGAGCTCGCCCTGCGCTGGCTCGACGAGCGGCAGATCTACGTGCCCGAGATCCGGTTCGACGTGATCTCGATCGTGCGTCCGCCGCACGGGCGGCCGACCCTCGAGCACCTGCGCGGCGTCCAGTGACGGCGCAGGGGACGGCGTTCGGCGTCGTGCTGTCCGGAGTCGTGGGGGAGCTGGTCCGGGTGGAGGCCGACGTCGCCGACGGGCTGCCGGGCGTGACGATCGTCGGGCTGCCCGACACGTCGGTCTCGGAGTCCCGCCAGCGGATCAAGGTCGCGATCGAGCGTCTGGACCTGGCATGGCCGAACCGGCGGCTCACGATCGGGCTGTCCCCGGCGGAGTTGCGCAAGCACGGGTCGGGACTGGACCTGCCGATGGCGATGGCCGTGCTGGCCGCGACCGACCAGCTCGGCGGCGCATCGCTCGGGAGCACCGCGTTCATCGGGGAGCTGGGGCTCGACGGTCGGCTGCTCGTCCCACGAGGGGCGCTCGCGTCGGCGTTGGCGGCCCGCCGGGCCGGCCTGGGCCGGGTCGTCGTGCCGTCCGCGGCAGCCGAGCAGTTGTGCCGACTGACCGGCATCGAGGTCGTCGTCGCGGACGACCTCGCGACGGTGGTCGCCGTCGTCGTCGGGTCGCGGCCGCCCGTCCTCGCCGGTACCGCTCCCACGTCGGGGGTTCCCGAGGCGGAGGGGCCCGACCTCCGGGACGTGCGCGGACACGCGCAAGGACGGCTCGCCCTGGAGGTCGCGGCCGCCGGCGGACACCACGTCGCCTTCGTCGGCAGTCCCGGTGTCGGCAAGACGTTGCTGGCCGATCGACTGGCGGGGATCCTGCCGGACCTGGACGACGAGGCGGCGCTCGACGTCGCGTCGGTGCACTCTGTCGCGGGCAGCCCACGTCCCGATGCCCTCTACCGTCGGCCGCCGGCGCAGTCGCCGCACCACTCCGCATCGGCCGCGGCGCTGCTCGGCGCCGTCCACGGCGTGCATGTCGCACCCGGCGCCGCGACTCTCGCCCACCGTGGCGTCCTGGTTCTCGACGAGGCCGCCGAGCTCAGCCGGCCGGCAATCGAAGGCCTGCGACAGCCGCTGGAGTCCGGGTGGATCTCGTTGGCGCGGAGCGCATGGCGCGGCCGGCTCCCGGCCCGGTTCCAACTGGTGCTGGCCGCGAACCCGTGCCCGTGCGGGCGACGCACGGGCTCCGGCATCGGCTGCACGTGCCCGTCCACGGCGATCCGTCGGTACGCCGCGAAGCTCTCTGGACCCCTTCTCGACCGGATCGACATCCGCCTCGAGCTCGCCCGGCCGACCGATGCCGAGCTCGCGACGGGCGCGGAGGGCGAGTCGTCGGTCGCGGTGCGCGACCGGGTGCGCGCGGCCCAGGAGCGCGGCGCGCACCGGCGCGCCGGGACGCCGTGGCGTTCCAACGCCCAGGTCCCGACCGGGGTCCTCCGACGTCGGTGGCGGCCGGACGCCGAGGGTGCCGAGCTCCTCGCGTCGATCGAACGCGGTTCGGCGAACCTGCGGGGCCCGGATCGCGTGCTGCGCATGGCCTGGACAGTCGCCGACCTCGCCGGTCGCGACGTCCCCGGGTACGACGACGTGGCGCTCGCGATGTCGTTGCGAGGAGCGAGCCTGCCGTGGGCGGCGTGACGACGGAGCGGGACGCCTGGATCGCTCTTGCGCACGTCGCTGAGCCCGGGGACGACCGGCTCGGCGCGTTGGTGGCGAGCGTCGGACCGGTCGAGGCTCTCCAGCGCATCGCCGCGGGTGCGACCGGGCTGCGCTCCGGCCCTGGACTGGCCGCCCGGCTGCGCGCGTACGACGGATCCGGCGTCGAGGATCGGGCGGACCGATGCGGTGCGCGCATCCTCACGCCGGACGGCCGCGGCTGGCCGGGCCAGCTCGCCGACCTCGGTGCGGGGAGCCCGTGCGCGCTGTGGGTCGCGGGCGCGGGGGACCTGCGGCTGCTGGCGTTGCGTTCACTCGCGATCGTCGGGGCCCGCGCGTGCAGCACGTACGGCGCGGACGTGGCGCACGCGTGGGCGGCAGACCTGGCCGGAGCGGGGTGGTCGGTCCTGTCGGGCGCGGCCGTCGGCATCGACGCGGCCGCCCACCGTGGCGCGCTCGCCGGCGGGGGAGTCACGATCGCCGTGCTGGCCGGCGGGGTGGACGTGTCGTACCCGGCTGAGCACGCCGCGCTGCTGGAGCGCATCCGGGCCGACGGCCTGATCGTCAGCGAGTCCCCGCCCGGAGAACGAGTCCGGCGGCAGCGCTTCCTGTCCCGCAACAGGCTCATCGCTGCCCTCGGGCGCGTGACGCTCGTCGTCGAGGCGGCGCTGCGGTCCGGTGCTGCCTCGACCGCTCGGAACGCGGCGGCCATCAACCGTCCCGTGCTCGCCGTGCCCGGCCCCGTGACGTCCCCGGCATCGGCGGGCTGTCATCGGATGATCCGAGACGGGGAGGCGCAGTGCGTCGTCGACGTCGACGACGTCCTCGCCATGCTGGATCTGGGTGCGTCACCGCTGCATTCGGACGGCCCGCTCGAGACGACCTCATGGGATCGACTGGCCGACCGCGAGCGGCGCGTGCTCGACGCCCTTCCCCGCCGCGGCGGCCTCGGGCTGGACGAGGTCGTCCGGTCGGCGGGCCTGGCGCCGACCGACGTCATCG
>JAFIHP010000316.1 GCA_017849335.1 Actinomycetales bacterium
CCGCGCGCATCGCGTCGCGGATCTGCACCGGCTCGTCGTGCGCGCTGAAAACCAGCACCGCCGATCCGCTGTCGTGCAAGGTCGCGGTGTTCGCCGCCACGCCCTCCGAGCCCGGTCCCAGCTCGATGTCCAGCAATGTCACGTCGGCCGCACTGGCAGCCGCATCGGCCACCGAGTCGCCGCTGTAGACCACGACGACCCGCTCCTGGTGCTCACGTTCGAGCAGAGCGCACAACCCGTCTCGGATCAGCTCGTGGTCGTCGACGATCGCCAGACGCACCAATCCCGCGTCGGTGCTCACGCGTCCTCCCAGTCAGCTGGTCGCAGCAGGTACGGGCACCGCAGGAGCACGCCACTCCCACAGCATCGCCTGACCCTCCGCGGTCAGCGGCTCGACCGCGACTCCCGGCACGGGCAGATCCGCGGCCGCGTCCTGTGCGCCGTCGGCCACGTCCGCGAAGAGCCGCACGACCACGTCGTCACCCTCGCGGCGAGCGGTCAGGCGCGCCTCCCCGTTGCTGCTGGACAACGTCACCGCTGCCAGCAACGACGACCGTAGCGCGGAAAGGTCCGTCGATGCGCGCACGGGAGCGTCGCCGACGTCGCAGGCCAGCGGCAGGCCCGCCGCCCGGGCGGCCCGCACGACCTCGGAGATGACGGCCCGTAGCGGGTCTGCACTCGGATCGATCCGGATCAGACTCCGGATGAACCGCTCGTCGACCGCAGCCCGCCGGCGCACCTGCGGGTCGTCCGGTGACAGGTCGCCCGTCGCGATCGCGTCCAGCAGCTCGACGACATCGGACTCCGCGAGGGCCGCGTAGCGCACCTGCAGTCGGCGCAGGCTGGCCTCGGCCACGGCGAGGGCGACGCCCTGTGCGCGCTCGACCGCGCGAGCGCGCTCGACCGTTGCCGCATTGCGACGCACGCTTCGTCCGAACAGCGCGCCGGCCACGAGCACAGCGGTCCCGGCGCTCACCAGCTCCACCAGCACGTCGCCTTGCAGAACCAGCCAGGCGACGACGACGACCGCCCATGCCCAACGGGGGCCGACGCCCGCGACGACGAAGAACACGATGGCGACGCTGACCGACACCCAGTCCGCCCATGTCCCGGACCCTGTCGCGCCCGACCGTTGCTGCAGGACGAACGCCAGCGACGCACCGAGCACCGTCACGATGACCAGCCACGCCGGGAGCGTCCCGCGGCGCGACCGCAGCATGACCATCGCGTAGACCACGAGCAGGAGCACGAGCGCCAGGAGATCGACGCCAGGTCGCGCGACCAGGTGCAGAGTGCTCAGTGCGGCAGCGCACGAGAACAGGCCGAACGCCGACAGGACGGGTACGGCGAGCATCGACGCGGACGGCCAGTAGGCGCGCCCGGCCGCCGCGGTCGGCGCACCGCTCCAGCGAAGCGACACCCGCGTACCGCGGCCCGGCGCCGAGTCGAGCGTGGCAGTCCCCCCGACCTCCGCCATCGGACGCGCGATGCCCTCGGCGCTGCCGTACCGGGTGCTCTCCTCACGCGGCGAGAAGCCGATCCCGTCGTCGTCCACCTCCACGTGGACCCGCATGACCCCGTTCATGCTCACCACCCGTCCACGGACCGAGCAGCTCGTCGCACCCGCGTGCCGGCCGATGTTGGACAGCGCCTCCTGGACCGCGCCGCGCAGGGAGACGAGGACGTTGGCCGGCACCTCCGTCATCGGGTCGACGTCGACCTCCACCCGCGTCCCCGTCGCGCGCAGGTCCGCGACGGCGAGGTCGATGTCGAGGTCGAACGTCTGCGCGGCCTCCCCGGTCGACTGCGTCGACTGGTGCTGAAGGTCGCGCAGCACGCCCGCTGCCTCTCGGCAGCGATCGGCAAGCCGCAGGCGCACGCTGGTCGTCAGGCCCCCACGCTCGATCGCCGTCAAGGTGTTCAGGACGGTCGCATGCAGCGCACGCTCCTGCTGCCGCATCGCCGCCTCGACCCCTTCGTGCACGCGCCGATCGGCTTCCACCCGCGCGGAGGCGGCGGCGGCCTCGTCCGCGACCTCGGCCTCCCGCACCAGGGCGGCCCGCGAGGAGATCGAAGACACCGCGACGACGAACGCGAAGGCGGGATACAGCAGGTCGGTCACGTGCGACCCGACCGCCAGCGCCACGGAGGTCTCGACAGCGACGACGACCGTCGCCGCAGCGCCCGCAACCCGTCCGGACAGCAGCATCCCGGCGCTGCCGACGCACAGGACCGTGAGGTTCGACGCGACGCTCCAACTGGCGGCCGGTGCGTCGAGCCCGACCAGGGCCAGCGTGGCCGCGGCGGCGAGCGCGATGACGTTCGCCCCGCGCGCACCGCGGCGCAGCGTCCGGCTGCCGACGACCTGGGTGGCGAGCAGGACGGCCCAGGTGAGGACGACAGCCCACAGTGCGAGCACTTGCTCCGGGCTCGTCTGCCGCCACGGCCACAGGGCAGGGGCGGCCGCGATCCACAAGGCCTCCCACACGATGGCGAGCGAGGTCGCGCCACGGACGACCACCTGCCGGGCCGAGCGCGCCGGCGTGCGGCGCCACGCGCCTATCACCTGCGCCGCCCCCGTCACGCCCACAGCCTGGCACAGCCGGAGCCCGCATCGACCGACTCCGCGGCCGGTAGCGTCGCGGAGTGGCCGACGAACGGGACGCGCAGGGCAGCGCAGCGGCGACGCCACGGTCGGTCCACGCGACCGCCCTGAGCATCGGACTGGCGACCGGCGCGTACGGCCTGTCGTTCGGTGCGATCGCCGTGGCGAGCGGGCTCTCCGCGTGGCAGGCGCAGTCGTTGTCGATCCTCATGTTCACCGGGGCATCGCAGTTCGCCCTCGTCGGCGTACTGGGCGCCGGGGGCGGAGCGGTCGCGGCGGTCCTGACGGCATGGCTGCTGGGCGCCCGCAACGGTCTCTACGCCCTCAGCCTGGCGCCGATCCTCCAGTTGCGCGGCTGGCGACGGCTCGTGGGCGCGCAGCTCACGATCGACGAGTCGGCGGCGACCGCGCTCACGCACACCTCGCACGCGGTCACCGCGCGGCGTGCGTTCTGGAGCACCGGGCTCTCCGTCTACGTGCTGTGGAACATCGGCACGGCCGCCGGGGCCCTGGGGGCCGCCGCATTGGACGATCCGGCGACCCTCGGGCTCGACGCGGCCATTCCGGCGGGGTTCGTCGCCCTGCTGTGGCCCCGCCTGGTGGACCGGACGACGCGCGCCGTCGCCGTGGCCGGGGCAGCCGTCGCCCTGCTCCTCACCCCCGTGCTGCGACCCGGTCTGCCGGTGCTCGCGGCCGGACTGGTCGCTCTCGTGGCCGCGTGGCTCACCGGGCGGTCACGATGATCTGGGCCGCCGTGCTGCTGGGCTCGCTCGGCACCTACGTCGAGAAGCTCGTCGGCTTCTTCCTGCCCCGGTCGTTGCTCGAGCGCGCCGCGGTGCGTCGCGTGGCGGGCCTTCTGCCCGTGGCGCTGCTCGCCGCACTGGTCGCCGTGCAGACCTTCGCCGTTGGCCAGACGCTCGTGGTCGACGCGCGACTGGCCGGTCTCCTGGCCGCGATCGTCGCGCTGCTGCTGCGCGCCCCGTTCATCGTGGTCGTGCTGGTCGCGGCCGTCGTGGCGGCCGTCCTGCGCGCCGCCGGACTGGCGACGTGACGTCCGTCGGCCGCGTCGGCACAATCAGGCCATGAGCCAGCAGCGCAAGCCCATCTTCGGCTTCCTGTGGCCCGAGCAGCCGTCCGGCCCGGTGGACGGCGCGTTCCGTCAGGTGCGCCGGTCGCGGGTCACCGGCCGCGGACCGTGGCGGGTTGCTGCGCTCTCCGTCCTGTCCGTCGTCACGGTGGCCGTCCTCGGCACGGCCGTGATGTCGGCGCTGTCCACCGGGGCCTCGGTCGCCGCGCTCGTCGGCGCAGCACTCGGCGCGAGCTGCCTGTTCCTCACGATGCGCGGCTGGGTCGTCGGCACCTACGTGACCGACGCGGGCCTGAGCGTCGAGCGCACGTGGCGCCGCGTCAGCGTCGGCTGGCCTGAGGTCGAGGCCGTGGTCGAGGACGCCGCGCGCACGCCGTGGCTGGGGCTGCCCGTCCCCGTCCCGGGCTCGCGGTGCGTCGCAGTCCTGGCGGACGGGAGCCGACTGGCGACGCACGTGTACACCACGTCACCGGACCTGTGGCTGCGGCCCGAGGCGTACGACATGGCCCGCCTGCGGCTGGAACGCTGGCAGGCCTCCTAGCCACCCCCGCCGCCCGCCGCTGTTGAGGTTGGTGGCGGTTCCGGTGGTCCCGAACCGCCACCAACCTCAACGCCCGCGGGCCGGCGCGCCGCACCCACCGCGTCGACCTTGAGATTGGCGACGCGAATCGGGCGAAAACGCGTCGCCAAGCTCAAGGTCGCGGGGTGGGGTGGTCGTGCAGGCGAATCGCGGTGCGCATGGCGGACCGGGCCCGCTTGCGGTCGCGCGCGTCGTCGTAGCCGATGCCCAGCCGGTACCAGGCCTGCCAGCTGTCCGGATCGGCCTGCACCTCCTCGGCATAGACGCCGAACCGGGCGTCCGCGGCGGCCTTGTCGACCCGCCCGCTGGGCGTCCGCGGCAGGTCGTCGACCGGCAGCCCCCCGAGCGCACCGAGCTCGCGCCCGAGACGTTGGGTCGCGAAGCCGAACGAGAGCTCCCGCCACAGGACCCACAGGCCCAGCAGCGGGAGCGCGAGAACCGCGACGCCGAGCAGCACCGGTACGGGCTCGCCGTCACCGATCAGAAGCGCCGCCCGCCAGACCGCGAACACGAGGTACACCGTCATGGCGCCTGCCATCAGCCAGGCCACCAGGCGTGCGCTCACGAGGGTCAGTCCTGACCGCGAGACCCGGACAGGTCCTCGTAGCCCGACAGATCCAGGTAGGTCGACAGACCGACCGCGAGGCCGGGGTGCTTCCCGACCTCCCGGACGCCGAGCAGGACCCCCGGCATGAACGACTCCCGGTCGAGCGAGTCGTGCCGGATGCGCAAGGTCTCCCCCGGCCCGCCCAGGATGACCTCCTGGTGCGCCACGAGTCCGCGCGCCCGCACCGAGTGCACGTGGACACCGTGCACGACCACCCCTCGCGCCCCCGGCACCTCCTGCGACGTCGCGTCCGGCATGGGCTGCATGCCGGCTCGCGCCTTCTCGATGAGCTGGGCGGTGAGCGTCGCCGTGCCCGACGGCGCATCGATCTTTGCGGGGTGGTGCTCCTCGACGATCTCGACCGACTCGAAGTAGGGCGCGGCCTTCGCCGCCAGGCGCATCATCAGCACCGCGCCGATGCTGAAGTTCGGGGCGATCAGAACACCGACGCTCGGCGACTGGGCGCACCAGCCCCGTACCTGCTCCAGGCGCTCCGGGGTGAACCCCGTCGTGCCCACGACGCAGTGGATGCCGCTGCCGATGCAGCTGCGCAGCGTGCGCATGACCGCGTCGGGCGTCGTGAAGTCGATGATGACCTCAGCGCCGGCCTCGGCGACGGCGGTCGGCGGGACACCGAGGTCGATAGCGGCGACGAGCTGCAGGTCGGGTGCCTGCCGGACCGCCTCGGCCGCGGCTTGGCCCATCCGGCCCTTCGATCCAACAACTGCGACCTTGATCACGGTGGTCTCCTTCGGGCACTGCGGTTCGCTCGCCGCCGGACGGCTATCCGATGGCGTTGAAGGTGGTGGTCTCGTCGAACGGACCGATCACGGCCAGCGTGGCCGGTCCGCTGAGCAGCTCTCCGGCCACCGCCCGGACGTCGTCGACGCTCACCCCATCGATCCGGCCGATGAGCTGGGACAGGCTCGGGAGCGTCTCGCCGTTGAGCTCGCTCTTGGCGATGCGCGTCATCCGCGCACCCGTGTCCTCCTGACCGAGGACGGTCGCGCCGCGGACCTGGCCCTTGCCGTGCTCGACCTCCGCCGGGGACAGACCGTTCGCGGCCACCTGCTCGATCACCGACAGGCACACGTCGAGGACGGTGTCGACCTTCGCCGGCTGGCAGCCGACGTAGACCGAGAACGCCCCGTCGTCGGCGAAGCCCTGCGCGTACGAGTAGACCGAGTAGGCGAGCCCGCGCTTCTCACGGATCTCCTGGAACAGCAGGCTGCTCATCCCGCCGCCGAGCACGGTGGACAGCACCGACAGCGCATACCGACGCGGGTCGGTGCGCACGATGCCCGGCACGCCGAGGACGAGGTGCGCCTGCTCGGTCGGACGGTTGACGACCCGCACGCTGGCCTCGTGACGCCGTGGGCGACGGACGGCGCGCGGCGGCGTCGGCTCAGCCGCCGGATCGAGGACGTCGGCGAACGCCGCGCGCACGCGGCGCACGACAGTGTCGTGGTCGAGGTTCCCTGCGGCCGCCACGACCATCGCCTCCGGACGGTACCGGCGGCGGTAGAAGCCGTTGATCGAGGTGCGGCTGATCCCGAGGATGGTGTCCTCGGTGCCGAGGATCGGACGGCCAAGCGGCGTGTCACCGAACAGCGCCGCGGCGAACTCGTCGTGGACGATGTCGGTCGGGTCGTCGTCGTGCATGGCGATCTCCTCGAGGATCACCCCACGCTCCGCCTCGACGTCCTCCGTGCGGATCAGTGCGTCGGTCACGACGTCGCACACGACGTCGATCGCCAGCGGCAGGTCCGCGTCGAGCACCCGTGCGTAGTAGCACGTGTACTCCTTGGTGGTGAACGCGTTCAGGTCGCCGCCGACGGCCTCGATCGAGGCCGAGATGTCCAGGGCGGAGCGCTGGTTCGTCCCCTTGAAGAGCAGGTGCTCCAGGTAGTGCGCGGCGCCCATCTGCCGGCCGGTCTCGTCGCGCGATCCGACGCCCACCCAGACGCCGAACGCCGCTGAGCGGACACCCGGCACCTGCTCGGTGATGACCCGCAGGCCGCCCGGGAGGGTCGTACGGCGGACGAGTCCGCCGTCGCCCTCCCGGAGCAGCGTGCGCGTTGTCGACCTAGGCATCGGCCGCCGCAGCGGCGTCCTCGATCACCGGGGCGAGCGAGAGCTTGCCGCGCGAGTCGATCTCCTTGATCTCGACCTGGACCTTGGAGCCGACCGTGAGCACGTCCTCGACGTTCTCGACGCGCTTGCCTCCCGCGAGCTTCTTGATCTCGGAGATGTGCAGCAGGCCGTCCTTGCCCGGCATGAGCGACACGAACGCCCCGAAGGTGGTCGTCTTGACGACCGTGCCCAGGTAGCGCTCGCCGACCTCCGGCATCGTCGGGTTCGCGATGTTGTTGATCGCGGTCCGTGCGGCCTCGGCCGACTCGCCGTTCGTCGCACCGATGTAGATGGTGCCGTCGTCCTGGATCGTGATGTCGGCGCCGGTGTCCTCCTGGATCTGGTTGATGATCTTGCCCTTCGGCCCGATCACCTCGCCGATCTTGTCCACCGGGATGGTGATGGCGATGACGCGCGGAGCGGTCGGTGCCATCTCGTCCGGTCCGTCGATCGCCTCGCTCATCACGTCGAGGATCGTCATCCGGGCGTCCCGCGCCTGCTGCAGAGCCTGCGCCAGGACCGAGGCCGGGATGCCGTCGAGCTTGGTGTCCAGCTGCAGCGCGGTCACGAACTCCTTGGTACCGGCGACCTTGAAGTCCATGTCGCCGTAGGCGTCCTCCGCGCCGAGGATGTCGGTCAGCGCCACGTACTGCGTGGTGCCGTCGATCTCACCGGACACCAGGCCCATCGCGATGCCGGCGACCGGCGCACGCAGCGGGACGCCGGCGTTGAGCAGCGACATCGTGGACGCGCACACCGAGCCCATCGACGTGGAGCCGTTGGAGCCCAGGGCCTCCGAGACCTGCCGGATGGCGTACGGGAACTCCTCCTTCGACGGCAGGACGGGGAGCAGGGCGCGCTCGGCGAGAGCGCCATGTCCGATCTCGCGACGCTTCGGGGAGCCGACACGGCCCGTCTCGCCGGTGGAGTACGGCGGGAAGTTGTAGTTGTGCATGTACCGCTTGCGGTTCTCCGGGCTGAGCGTGTCGAGCTGCTGCTCCATGCGAAGCATGTTCAGCGTCGTGACCCCGAGGATCTGGGTCTCGCCGCGCTCGAACAGCGCGGAGCCGTGGACGCGCGGCAGCACCTCGACCTCGGCCGAGAGCGGCCGGATGTCGGCGCGGCCACGACCGTCGATGCGGCCCTCGTCGCGGAGGACGCGCTCGCGGACGACCTTCTTGGTGACGGAGCGAACCGCCGCCGAGAGCTCCTTCTCGCGACCCTCGAACGAGGCACCGAGCTGACCGATGACGGCCGCCTTGATGTCGTCGAGCCGCTCCTCGCGGTCGGCCTTGCTGACGATGGTCATCGCGGCGCGGATGTCGTCGAGCGATGCCGCCTCGACCGCGTCATAGGCGTCGGCCTGGTAGTCCAGGAACACCGGGAACTCGCGGAGCGGCTTCGCTGCCGCGGCCGCCAGCTCCGACTGCGCCTCGCACAGCGCGCGGATGAAGGGCTTGGCCGCCTCGAGACCCTCGGCCACGACCTCCTCGGTCGGTGCCGTGGCGCCGCCCGCGATCAGCTCGATCGTGCGCGTCGTCGCCTCGGCCTCGACCATCATGATGGCGACGTCGTCACCGGCGATCCGGCCGGCCACGACCATGTCGAACACGGCCTCCTCGAGCTGCTCGTGGGTCGGGAACGCGACCCACTGGCCGCGGATGAGCGCGACGCGCACGCCACCGATCGGGCCGCTGAAGGGCAGGCCGGACAGCTGGGTCGACGCCGACGCCGCGTTGATCGCCACGACGTCGTACAGGTCCTGCGGGTTGAGCGCCATCACCGTGACGACGACCTGGACCTCGTTGCGCAGGCCCTTGGTGAACGTCGGGCGCAGCGGCCGGTCGATGAGCCGGCAGGTGAGGATCGCGTCCTCGGACGGACGACCCTCACGACGGAAGAACGAGCCGGGGATGCGCCCGATCGCGTACATCCGCTCCTCGACGTCGACCGTCAGCGGGAAGAAGTCGAACTGGTCCTTCGGGGTCTTGCCGGCCGTGGTGGCCGACAGGAGAAGCGTCTCGTCGTCGAGCGTGACGACGACAGAGCCGGCAGCCTGGCGCGCCAGCCGGCCGGTCTCGAACTTGATGGTGCGCGTGCCGAACGAGCCGTTGTCGATGACGGCCTGAGCGGTCGAGATCTGGGGACCCTCCACGGGTGCCTCCTGTTTCCATGACAGGGGCGCACACGCAGCCGGTGACGGTCTTCGATCGAGGCCCACGGGACGGTCGGCTCGTCGCCGACGCCGCCCCGGAGGTCACTACCGAGGACCGACGGACGTCCTTGCGGCGCCCCGGATTTCGGTGTGGGTATTCGATTGTCCGGCCCGGCGGTCCGCCGGGCCCGTACGTCGGACGCCTAGCGGCGGATGCCGAGACGCTCGATGATCGTGCGGTAGCGGTTGATGTCGGTCTTGACCAGGTACTGCAGGAGCCGACGACGCTGACCGACCAGGATCAGCAGGCCACGCCGGCTGTGGTGGTCGTGCTTGTGCGACTTCAGGTGCTCGGTCAGGTCCGAGATCCGGCGGGTCAGGAGCGCGATCTGGACCTCGGGGCTTCCGGTGTCACCCGGCTTGGTCCCGTACTCGTCGATGATCTGCTGCTTGACGGCGCTGTCGAGAGACATGACTTCCTTTCGAACGCCCGGAACGGGCGGGCTAGCGGACACGAATCGCAGCGCGGAACACGCCCCACGACCGTCTGTACCGCGCAAGGGTACCAGCCCGGCGGGCTACGCCAGGCCGAGCACCGCCCGCGCGTTCACGACGTCCTCGCACATCTGGGCCACGAGCGCGTCGGCACCGTCGAAGCGCAGCTGGCCCCGGAGCCGGTCGACGATCTCCACGCCGATCGGCTGGCCGTACAGGTCCAGGTCGTCCCGGCCGAGGACGTGCGCCTCGACGCGACGCTCCAGGCCGTCGAAGGTCGGGTTGGTGCCCACCGAGATCGCCGACGGCATCGCGGGTGCGTCCGGGCTGTCCAGCAGCCGCACCCAGCCGGCGTAGACGCCGTCGGACGGCACCGTCGGCGGAGCGGTCTGCACGGGCGCGATCGCCGACGCCGCAAGGTTGGCGGTCGGGAATCCCAGCTCGCGACCGCGGTGGTCGCCATGGACGACCTCGCCGTCGATGCGGTACGGACGCCCGAGCGCGACCGCCGCGGCGGCGACCTCACCGGCTTCGATCAACGCACGTGTCGCCGTGGATGACCACCGCTGGCCGTGGTCGCCCGCCAGCGGAACGCCGACCACGGAGAACCCGGCGCGGGCGCCCTCGTCCTCCAGCGTCACCAGCGTTCCCGCAGCGCGGTGGCCGAACCGGAAGTCCGCGCCCACGACGACCGCCCGCGCACCCAGACGTCGCACGAGGACGTCCGCGACGAAGTCCTGGGGAGACATCGCCGCCGTGTCCTCGTCGAAGGCGAGGACCTCGACGACGTCCGCACCGGCACGCCGCAGCAGCTCGGCCCGGTGCTCCAGCGTCGCGAGCGACGTCGGGGCACGCTTCGGGCCGATCACGGCGAGGGGGTGCGGGTCGAACGTCATCGCCACGAGCGGCAGGCCCCGCAGGTCTGCCTGCTCCCTGGCCGCAGCGATCAGTGCCTGGTGTCCGCGGTGCACGCCGTCGAACACACCGATCGTGATGACAACGCCGTCCGCATGCCTGGTGTCCATCGCTCCCGAAGCGTAGGCGTTGCGGTCCTGGCGTCCGCGCTCAGGTCCACTCGACGGAACGACGCGAACGGTCGGCTAGGACGAGAAGACCGCGCGATACCGCGCGAGGCCGCCGTCGTCGACCGCGAGCGCGAGCATCTCCCCCGCGGACCCGACGATCGCCACCGGTTCGGGGGCACCGGGCGGACCCGCCCAGGTGATGCGCCGGCCGTGCCGGACAGCGTCCGCCTCCACGTCGGAGACCTCCCAGACCGGGAAGCATCGGCGGGCGACCGCGTCGAGCGGGACGAGCGCACCGGCGCCGTCGGCAGCCAACTGCTCCAGGGTGCGGCTCTCCGCCAGGGTGAACGGCCCGACGCGCGTGCGGCGCAGTGCGACGAGATGCCCACCCACGGCGAGCCGCTCGCCCAGGTCGCGCGCCACCGCCCGGACGTACGTGCCCGTGGAGCACTCGACGTCGACATCGACGTCAATCGCCGCAGCCGACCGACGGATGCCGCGGACGTCGAGCCGGGAGATCTCGACGGCACGCGGCGGCAGGTCGACGTCCTCACCGGCGCGGACGCGGTCGTGGGCCCGCCGCCCCTCGACCTTGATCGCGCTCACGCTGCTGGGCCGCTGGAGCACGGCCCCGGTCTGCGCCTGGAGGCCGTCGACGATCTCGGAGTCCGTGACGGACGCCAGCAGTACGGGGTCGGCGGTCGCTGTGACCTCGCCGTCGGCGTCGTCGCTGACGGTGCTCGCGCCGAGCCGGATCGTCGCCGCGTACTCCTTGTCCCGCAGTGCGAGATGGCCCAGCAGGCGCGTCGCTCTGCCGACGCCGAGCACCAGCACGCCGGTGGCCATCGGGTCGAGCGTGCCGGCATGGCCGACCTTCCGGGTACCCAGGGCGCGTCGCGCCCGGGCGACGACGTCGTGGGACGTCAGTCCGCCCGGCTTGTCGACGACGACGACCCCGTCGGGGCTCCCGGCTCCGGCGATGTCGCCGTTCACGCCCGGTCCGGCTCGCCTTCGCGGACCGCGTCGTCGGCCGTGTCGTCGGCCGTGTCGACCGGCCCGTCCTCGTCCTCGTCCGGGTGCCGGTACGGATCCGCGTCGCCGGCGTAGGTCGCGGTCGCCGCCTGGCGCTGCACCTCGGCGTCAGCAGCCGCCGCCTGCCGCAGCAGGTCCTCGACGTGCCGAGCGGTATCGGGAACGGCGTCGAGGACGAACTCCAGCGTCGGGGTGAACTTCACGCCGGTCTGGCGTCCGACCTCGCTTCGCAGCACGCCCTTGGCGGAGGCGAGGGCCGCCGCGCTCGCGGCGCGCGCCTCGTCGTCGCCGTACACCGTGTAGAAGACCGACGCCTCACGCAGGTCCGCGGTGATGCGCACGCCGGTGATCGTCACGAACCCCAGGCGCGGGTCCTTGATCCGCTGCTCCAGCATCTGCGCGACGATCACCTTGATGCGATCGGCCATCTTGCGCTGCCGGGCCTCGCTGCTCATCACACTCTCCCTCCGTCCGCCCCGGCGGCCGGGACGAACGCAACAATCGGGCCGCTGACAGGCCACATCCGTTCGTTTCTCCCGGTGGCCGGGAGAAACGAACGGATGGGTGGACTATCCCTTGCGGGGCTTCTCCCGCATCTCGTACGTCTCGATGACGTCGTCGACGTGCAGGTCCTGGTACGAGCCGAGGTTGATACCGCACTCGAAGCCCTCGCGGACCTCGGTGACGTCGTCCTTGAAGCGCCGCAGGCCGACGATCGAGACGTTCTCCGCCACGACGGCTCCGTCGCGGACGAGGCGGGCCTTCGCGTTGCGGCGCACCTCGCCGGACTGCACGAGGCAGCCGGCGATCGTCCCGAACTTGCTGGACTTGAACACCTCGCGGACCTGGGCCTGCCCGAGCTGGACCTCCTCGAACTCCGGCTTGAGCATTCCGCGCAGCGCCGCCTCGACCTCTTCGATGGCCTGGTAGATGACGCTGTAGTAGCGGACGTCCACGCCCTCCTCGGTGGCCAGCTCCGCGACCTTGCCCTCCGGCCGGACGTTGAAGCCGATGATGACGGCCTTCGACGCGCTGGCCAGCGTGACGTCGTTCTTGTTGATCGCGCCGACGCCGCGGTGGATGACGCGCAGGTTGACCTCGTCGCCCACGTCGATCTTGAGGAGCGCGTCCTCGAGAGCCTCGACCGAACCGGACACGTCGCCCTTGATGATGAGGGTGAGGTCCTGGACCTCGCCCTTCTCCAAGGACTCCAGGAAGTCCTCGAGCGAACGCTTGACGCGGTTCCGGGCCAGCATGGCGTTGCGCTCGCGGGCCTGCCGCGTCTGGGCGATCTGCCGGGCGACCCGGTCCTCGGGCACGACCATGAAGCTGTCGCCCGCACCCGGAACCGAGGTCAGGCCGAGCACCTGCACCGGCATCGACGGCGTCGCGACCTAGACCGGTCGGCCGTCGTCGTCGAGCATGGCGCGGACGCGCCCGAAGGCGTCGCCGGCCACGATCGAGTCGCCGGCGCGCAGCGTGCCGCGCTGGACCAGGACCGTCGCCACCGGACCGCGGCCGCGGTCCAGGTGCGCCTCGATGGCCACGCCCTGAGC
>JAFIHP010000317.1 GCA_017849335.1 Actinomycetales bacterium
AGCGTCCTACCTGACCGGCAGTCTCGTCACGGTCGACGGCGGCTCCACCCGCCACCCCTGACAACCGCCGACACGACCCAGGTGGTTGGTTCTCGGGGCGATATGTCCCATTCGGCAACCATCCGCGTCGTGTCGGCGGTTGCGGGGGCGCGTCAGGTGTCGGCGGACTGCGTGCGCTACAGCTCGGCGTAGAGCCCGTCCCGGGCGAGCAGGTCCTCGTGGGTGCCCTGCTCGACGACGCGGCCGGCCCCCAGCACGACGATCTGGTCCCCGCGACGCACGGTGCAGAGTCGGTGGGCGATGACGACCGACGTGCGGCCCGCGAGCGCCGTGTCGAGCGCGAGCTGGACCGCCTGCTCGCTCTCACTGTCCAGGTGCGCCGTGGCCTCGTCGAGCACGACGACGCGCGGTGCCTTGAGCAGCAGCCGGGCCAACGCGATCCGCTGCTTCTCCCCGCCCGAGAGCCGGTGGCCCCGGTCACCGACCACGGTGTCCAGGCCGTCCGGCAGCCGGTCGATCAGGCCACGGATCTGCGCCGCGTCGCACGCCGCCAGCAGGTCCGCCTCGCTGGCATCGGGGCGGGCGTAGAGCAGGTTCGCCCGGATCGAGTCGTGGAACAGGTGCGCGTCCTGGGTGACGACGCCGATGGCGTCGCGCAGCGACGAGGCGGAGACCTCCCGGACGTCGACGCCCCCGACGCGGACCGCGCCCTCGGTGACGTCGTAGAGACGCGTGAGCAGCGCGGTGGTCGTGGTCTTCCCGGCACCGGACGGGCCGACGATGGCCGTGAGCGTGCCGGCCGGGGCGCGGAACGACACGTCCGCAATCACGTCGGCGCCCAGTCCGTCCCGTGACTCCTCGCGCGCGACGGACTCCAGGGAGGCCAGCGACACTTCGGCGGGCCGCGGGTACCGGAACCGGACGTGGTCGAACTCGACCGCCAGCGGGCCGTCGGGCAGAGGACCGGCGTCCGGGGCGTCGCGCACCATCGGCTGCAGGTCGAGCACCTCGAAGACCCGCTCGAAGCTGACGAGGGCCGTCATCACGTCGACGCGCACGTTGGACAGCGCGGTCAACGGACCGTAGAGCTGGGCGAGCAGGCCGACCAGAGCGAGCAGGGTGCCCAGCGTCAGCACGTCGCGGACCACCAGGTTGCCGCCGAGCCCGTACGCGACCGCGGTCGCGATCGACGCGACGAGCGCGAGACCGGTGAAGAACCACCGGTTCGCCATCGCCATGCGGACGCCGATGTCCCGCACGCCGCCGGCCCGCTGGGCGAACACGGCGGCCTCCTCGTCGGGGCGGCCGAACAGCTTGACCAGCAACGCACCGGCGACGTTGAAACGCTCGGTCATCTGGGTGCCCATGTCCGCATTGAGCGTCATCTGCTCACGGGTCATCGCCTGCAGCCTGCGCCCCATCCAGCGCGCGGGCAGCAGGAACAGCGGGACGAGGAGCAGCGACACGATCGTCACCTGCCACGACAAGGCGAACATGGCGACGACGACGATGACCGCCGAGATCACGTTGCCGAGGACTCCGCCCAGGGTCGACGTGAACGCCTGCTGGGCGCCGATCACGTCGTTGTTGAGCCGCGAGATCAGCGCGCCGGTCTGCGCGCGCGTGAAGAACGCGATCGACTGCCGCTGCACGTGGTCATAGACCTCCGTGCGCAGGTCGTAGATCAGGCCTTCCCCGATCCGGGCCGAGAACCAGCGGCTGAGCAGACCCAGCCCGGCGTCCACGAGCGCGAGCAGCGCCATGAGGATCGCCGTCACCGTCACGACGGTGGCGTCGCCGGCCGAGATGCCGTCGTCCACCAGCCGCGGGATCAGCAGGGGCTGGGCGACGCTCACGACCGACGCGATCACGAGGGTCACCAGGAACGCGACGATCACGCCGCGATAGCCGCCCGCGTAGCCGAGGATCCGACGCACGAGCGCACGCGTGTCGGTCGCGGTGCTCACCGAACGGTCGCGCGTCATCGACCGGTAGGCCTGCCACTGCTCGCCACGCATCGACATGTCAGCCTCCGGCGAGGAGCGCACGCAGGTCGGCCAGCCGGCCGATCTGCGCGGAGCGCTCACGCGCGAGCTGGTCGGACGGCGCCGAGCCGACAGCGCCTGCGAGCAGCGGTTTGAGGGCGAAGACGGCACCCGCCAGCGCGGCGAGGACGGGCTCCAGCAGCTGCGACGCGACCGCGTCGAGCTGGTCCGACGGAGCCTGCGCCAGCGCCAGCCCGATCCGCACGGCCTCCTCGGCGCCGACGAAACGGCCGGTCGCGCAGATCTCGAGCGCCCGGGAGTAGCCGACGCGGTCGACCAGCGGCGCCGTCCCGCCGAGGTCCGGGACGAGGCCCAACGACGTCTCGCGCATCGCCATCAGCGCGTCGTCCGCGACGAGCATCCAGTCGCAGGCGAGCGCGAGCTGGAACCCCGCGCCGATGGCGTGCCCGCGTACCAGGGCGACCGTCAGCTGCGGGACCTCGCGCCACCAGGTGAAGGCAGCTTGCGCCTCCGAGATGAACGCGTCCTGCCGCGGTGCGTCGTAACCCGACAGGGTCAGGAGCGACTCCTCCCCCGGTACGCCGTCCGCCGTGAGCATCCGGCGGTCGAGGCCGGCCGAGAAGCTGGCACCCTCCGCGTCGAGCAGGACGACGCGCACGCTGTCGTCGAGCAGCCCGGGGATCGACGCCAGCCGCCGCCAGGTCGCGGGCGTCTGGGCGTTCCGGTTGGCCGGACTGGTCAGGGTCACACGGACGACGGGACCGTCCTTCTCGACGCGAACGCCGTCGTGGTCGCCGAATCCGTGACCGCTCCGCGCAGCCGACTCGTCCGTCATTCCTGGCCTCCTGTCGTACTACGCCAGCTCAACCAGATCCGCGTAGTCGTCATTCCATAGGTCCTCGTCGCCGTCCGGGAGGATCAGGACGCGTTCGGGGTTCAGCGCTGCGACGGCGCCGGGATCGTGCGTCACGAGCACGACCGCACCCTCGTACCGGCCGAGCGCGTCGAGGATCTCGTGCCGGCTCGCGGGGTCGAGGTTGTTGGTGGGCTCGTCGAGCAGCAGCACGTTCGCGCCGGAGACGACGAGGCAGGCCAGGGCGAGTCGGGTCTTCTCGCCGCCCGACAGCACACCGGTGGGCTTGCTCACCGCGTCGCCCTCGAACAGGAAGGAGCCCAGAACCGTGCGCCGCCGCGTGTCGTCCAGATGCGGGGCGGCGTGCCCCATGGTCTCCAGGACCGTCGCCGTCGGGTCCAGCGTCTCG
>JAFIHP010000318.1 GCA_017849335.1 Actinomycetales bacterium
ACCGCGGCCGCGGGGTCGACCAGGTGGATCCCCTCGGCCCCCTGCGACACCCAGGCGTGCGCGGCGTCCCGCGGCGATCCGTAGTGGGTCTCGGTGCCCGCCTTGCCCTGCACCAGGCGGACGGCCTGGCCGTCCGCGACGTCGACGGCGGGGAGCAGGACCAGCTGGCGTGGAGTCGTCACGCCGCGACCCTACCCAGCGACCGCACCGGCCTCGACGGTCAGGCAGGTCACGCGAGCGACCGCACCCAGGCCGACAGCACGGCCGCGCCGGCGTCGCCGGACTTCTCCGGGTGGAACTGCGTCGCCGCGAGCGGGCCGTTCTCGACGGCCGCAACGAAGTCCTGGCCGTGGTGCGACCAGGTGACGTCGGCCGGCGACCGGTTCGGGTCGTCGGAGCGCAGAGCCCAGTCGGTGACCCCGTAGGAGTGGACGAAGTAGAAGCGCTCGTCCGCGACGTCGGCGAACAGGCGCGACCCCTCCGGCACCCGGATGGTGTTCCAGCCCATGTGCGGCAGGACGGGCGCGTCCAGGCGCTCGACGACGCCGGGCCACTGGCCCAGGCCGTCGGTCGGCACGCCGTGCTCCACGCCGCGCGCGAACAGCACCTGCATCCCCACGCAGATGCCGAGCACCGGTCGACCGCCGGCCAGGCGGCGGTCGACGATGACGTCGCCCCGCACCGCCGAGATCCCGGCCATGCAGGCCGCGAACGCGCCGACCCCGGGCACGACGAGGCCGTCGGCGGCGATCGCGAGGTCGACGTCGGCCGTGACCTCGACCTCGGCCCCCACCCGTTCCAGCGCCCGCTGCGCGGACCGGAGGTTGCCCGAGCCGTAGTCGAGGACGACGACGTCCGGTCGGCGCACGGTCATGACGCGTCTGATGCCGAGGACGGTGTCAGCGTGCCCTTGGTCGACGGCACCCCCACGACGCGCGGGTCGACGAGGACCGCGTCGCGCAGCGAGCGCGCGACGGACTTGAACTGGGCCTCGACGATGTGGTGGGCGTTGCGTCCGGACAGCACGCGCACGTGCAGGGTGATCTGGGCCGTCGCGACGATCGACTCCCAGATGTGGCGCGTCAGCGACGTGTCGTACGTCCCGATGAGCTCGACGAGCTCCGGCTCGACGTGCACGAGGTACGGGCGTCCCGACAGGTCGACGGCGGACTGGACCAGGCACTCGTCCAGCGGCACGCAGGCATCGCCGAACCGACGCAGGCCGGCACGGTCCCCCAGCGCGGTGTTGATCGCCGAGCCCAGTGCCAGCGCGGTGTCCTCGACGGTGTGGTGCGCGTCGACCTCGAGGTCACCACGGGTCCGCACGACCAGGTCGAGCCCGCCGTGCTTGGCGAGCTGGGCGAGCATGTGGTCGTAGAACGGCACGCCGGTGTCGATCGTGCTCGTCCCGGTCCCGTCGAGCTCCAACTCGACCAGGACGCTGCTCTCCTTGGTCTCCCGCTCGATCCGTGCGGTCCGGCTCATCGGCTCACCTTTCCGTGCGCCCGGTCCAGTGCGGCCCGGAACCTGTCGTTCTCCTCCGGCGTGCCGATGCTGACCCGCAGCCAGCCCTCGGGGCCGACCTGCCGGATGAGCACGCCGTCGTCGAGCAGCGCGTGCCAGACGGCGGCCCGGTCGGCGAACCGGCCGAACAGGATGAAGTTCGCATCGCTCGGCGCGACCTCGTACCCCTGCGCGACGAGCCACTGGGCGAGCGCGTCGCGTTCGCGTCGCAGCAGGTCGACCTGCGCCTGGAGGACGTCGGCGTGCTCCAGCGCGGTGATCGCGACGGCCTGCGTGACAGCCGAGAGGTGGTAGGGCAGGCGCACGACCTTCAGCACGTCGACGACGGCGGCGTCGGCGACGGCCGCGTAGCCCAGGCGCGCCCCCGCGAGGGCGAATGCCTTGCTCATGGTGCGGCTGACCACCAGGTTCGGGTACTCCGCGAGCAGCACGCAGGCGCTCGGAACCCCGGCATGGCGGAACTCCCCGTAGGCCTCGTCGACCACGAGCATCGCGCCCGCGGCGAGAGCGGCGTCGGCGATCACCCGGACGTCGGCCAGCGGCAGCGCGGTGCCGGTCGGGTTGTTCGGCGACGTCAGGATGACGATCGACGGGCGTTCCGCGGCGATCGCCGCCGCCGCGAGCTGCGGGTCGACGGTGAAGTCCGCGCGTCGGTGCAGCTCGCGGTACTCGGTGAACGTGTCGCGCGCGTACTCCGGGTACATCGAGTAGGTCGGGTCGAATGTCAGGGCGAGCCGGCCGGGCCCGCCGAAGGCCAGGAACAGGTGGTGCATGACCTCGTTGGAGCCGTTCGCCGCCCACACGTGGTCACCGTCGACGGCGACCCCCGTCTCGTCCGTCAGGTACGCCGCGAGCCGAGCCCGCAGCTCGTCGGCGTCGCGGTCCGGATAACGGTTCAGCCCCGTCGCGACGGCCGCCACCGCGTCGCCCATCGCCCGCGCGAGGTCGTCGGGCAGCGGGAAGGGGTTCTCGTTGACGTTGAGCTGGGCGGGCACCGCCAGCTGCGGCGCGCCGTAGGAGGCGACGCCCACCAGGTCGTCGCGGACCGGCGGGCGGAAGGACTCGGCCATGTCAGGTCCGCTCGCGGGGGTCGACGCGGGCACGCACGGCGTCGCCGTGCGCGGGCAGGTCCTCGGCGGCCGACAGCGCGTACACGTGCGGAGCGACCTCGCGCAGCGCCGGCTCGTCGTACTCCACGACGTGGACCCCGCGCAGGAACGACTGGACCGACAGCCCGGACGAGTGCCGCGCCGAGCCGGCGGTGGGCAGCACGTGGTTGGAGCCGGCCGCGTAGTCGCCCAGCGACACCGGGCTGTACGTGCCCACGAAGATCGCCCCGGCGTTGCGCACGCGCAGCGCCCACTCCCGCGCGTCGCGGACGTGCACCTCGAGGTGCTCGGCGGCATAGGCGTCGACGACCGCGAGCCCGGCCTCCAGGTCGTCCACGAGGACGATCGCGCTCTGCTCCCCCGCGATCGCCTCGCGGACGCGCTCGGAGTGCTTCGTCGCGGCGACCTGCACCGCAAGCTCGGCGGTGACCGCGTCGGCGAGCGCGACCGACGGCGTCACGAGGACGGCGGCGGCCAGGACGTCGTGCTCGGCCTGGCTGACCAGGTCGGCGGCGACGTGGACCGGGTCGGCGGTGTCGTCGGCGAGGATCGCCACCTCGGTGGGTCCGGCCTCGGAGTCGATGCCGATGACGCCCTGCAGCGCGCGCTTGGCTGCCGTGACGTAGATGTTGCCCGGGCCGGTGACGAGGTCGACCGGCTCGCAACGACCGCCGCCGGGCAGGTCGACGCCGTAGGCCAGCATCGCGACCGCCTGGGCGCCGCCCACGGAGTAGACCTCGACCACCCCGAGCAGCCAGCAGGCAGCGAGGATCGTCGGGTGCGGCCAGCCGTCGTGGTCGCGCTGCGGTGGGGAGACGACCGCCAGTGAACGGACGCCGGCCTCCTGGGCGGGCACGACGTTCATGACGACGCTGCTGGGGTAGACCGCCCGCCCGCCCGG
Organism: Actinomycetales bacterium; assembly: GCA_017849335.1. GTDB lineage: Bacteria > Actinomycetota > Actinomycetes > S36-B12 > S36-B12 > UBA10649. The sequence continues at coordinate 3,535 of JAFIHP010000318.1, forward strand.
CACGTACAGGCCGACCCGGTCGACCGGGAGCCAGCGCTCGGTGACGGTGCCGCCGGGGACGACGACGGTGGTGACGTCGACTCGACGCTGGTCCGCGTGGACGCGGCGGGCGCGGGCGATCGACTCCAGCAGCGCGGCGCGCACGGCGGGCTCCAGGCCCGCGGCCGCCGCCTCGAGCCGGTCGACCGGCACCCGCAGCGAGGGCGGCGTGACGTGGTCGAACGTCTGCGTCCACTTCGCGACGGCGGCCGCCCCGTCGGTGCGGACCTCGTCGAGCACGGGTCGGATCTGGGCGCCGGCATCGGCCACGTCCATGGCGGCGCGCGGCAGGACGGACCGGGGGTCCGCGAGCGACCCACGCAGGTCGATGCGTCGAATCACGCGCCTACCCTACGCTGCGAGCCGTGCCCGCTCCTTTGCCGCTCTTCGGCCTGAACGTGCCGATCGTGCCCGGGCTCGTCCTCCCGCTGCACGTGTTCGAGCCGCGGTACCGCGAGCTCGTCGCCTCGCTGCTGGACGAGCCCGACGAGGAGCTGCGGGAGTTCGGCATCGTGTTCGTGCGCGAGGGGCACGATCCGAGCACCGAGGGGATGGACGCGCTCTTCAGCGTGGGCGTGAGCGTGATGCTGCGGCAGGCAGAGCGGCTCGACGACGGCCGGTACGACATCGTGACCAGCGGCTACCGCCGGTTCCGCCTGCTGGCGGTGGACACGTCGCGGCCGCTGCTGCGCGGCGACATCGAGTGGCTCGACGACCAGACCGGCCTGGACGACGCCGTGGTCACCCTGCTGGCCGGACAGGTGGCCCGGGCGTTCGGCGCCTACCGCCACGCGCTCACCGGCCAGGTGACCGGCTCCGTGCTGGAGGTGGACGCGACGGTCGACGGCGACGCCACCGACGACGACGGGCACCTTCGGGCCTCGGACCTGCCGGCGGACCCCACCGTCCTGTCGTACCTGGTGACCGCGGCGATGGTGCTGCCCATCGACGAGCGCGCCGGACTCGTCGCCGCAGCGACGACCCAGGATCGACTCGCCCTGGCGCTGCGGCTGCTGCGGCGGGAGACGGCGCTCATCCGCGTGTTCGGCTGCGTGCCGGCGCTCGAGCTGCCCGGCCCGGCTCCGTCGCTCAACTGACCCCCGCCGCCACGACGACGAACCCGGAGGTCCGATGGCGAAGAAGGAGGCCGGCACGCCGGCGACCGTCGCGCTGACGCGCGCCGGTGTCTCGTTCACCACGCATGCGTACGAGCACGACCCGCGCGCGCAGTCCTACGGGCTCGAGGCTGCGGAGGCCCTCGGGCTGCCGCCGGACCAGGTGTTCAAGACCCTCGTCGCGCTCGTCGACGGGGACGCGGCGCATGCCGTGGTCGCCGTCGTACCAGTTGAGGCGATGTGCAACCTCAAGGCGCTCGCCCACGCCGCCGGCGGTCGGGCGTGCACGATGGCCGACCCCGCGACGGCCCAGCGGTTGACCGGCTACGTCGTCGGCGGCATCTCCCCGCTGGGCCAGAAGCGGGCATTGCCGACCTTCGTGGACGAGTCCGCGCAGCTGTTCGACGTCGTCTACGTCAGTGGCGGGCGCCGGGGCTTCGACATCGGCCTGTCCCCCACGGACCTGCTGGCCATGACCGGCGGCGAATACGCCCCGATCGCGCGCGAGCGCGGCTGAGCCCGAACTAGACGTCGGCCGCGGCGGCGGCCTTGCGCTGCGCGCGCCTCTCCCCGAGCCAGTCCGACAGCGCGAGCACCGTGACGACGAGGGCCGAGGCGATGGCCCAGATCAGGAACATCGCCGGCATCGAGACCTTCAGCGGCGCATCAACGACCGTGTCCGCCCGCGTCGTCGCCACCAGGCCGTCGATGTCGACCGAGCCGAGCCGCGTGCCGACGAACCACATGGCCGCCGTGCCGACCGCGCTGGCCAGCAGCCCGGCGACCAGCACGCTTCCCAGGCTCTCTCGGCGCATGTAAGCCAGCCCGATCGTGACGGCCACGCCGGCGACTGCCGCGAGGATCGCGAACGTGACGTCCTGCGCCAGGAAGCCCTCCGGCTGGAACCCCTCCGGGTACGCCCCGGTGTCGGGACGGATCAGCAACGGCACCTTGGGAGCGAGCTGCCACCACACGACACCGAGCGCCGCGCCGCTGACCAGGCCGACGATCAGACCGGCGAGGATGACCGCGGACGCCTTCTTCGCCGCCACGGCTAGCCCAGGCACGCCGGCCCGAGCAGGGCCTTGAGATCGCCGTAGAGCGCGGGCGACGGCGTGACCCGCAGCCGCTCGTCCAGCCTCAGCACGGTCGTACGGTCTCCACCGGTCAGGTGCAGATGGATCTCGGTGGTCCCCGGGTGGGCGGCGAGCACCTCGCGCAGCCGCTCGACCAGCGGCGGCACGCACCGCGACGCGGGCATCGTGAGGCGGACCGGACCCGCGGACGCCTCGGTGAGGTCGGGCTGGCTGAGCTCCAGCCCGATGACCCGGACTCCGTCCTCGTCGCTCCGCTCGGCGCGCGCCTTGACCACGACGACGGCGTCCTCACGCAGCCAGGTGCCGACGTCGGCGTACACCTTCGGGAACACCATGACCTCGACCGCGCCGTCGAGGTCCTCCAGCGAGACGATCGCCCACGGGCTGCCCTGCTTGGTGACCTTGCGCTGCACGCCGGTCACCAGGCCGCCGATCGTGACGGCCTGCCCGTCGAGTCGGTCGTCGGCGAGGATCGACCCGATCGAGCGGTCGGCGAGGGAGGCGAGCAGCCCCTCGAGGCCGTTGAGCGGGTGGTCGGAGACGTACAGCCCCAGGACGATGCGCTCCTCGGCAAGCAGCGTCGGCTTGTCCCACTCCGCGAGCGGGATCGTCGCCCGCTCGATGAGCGGCTCGTCGTCGGCGGCCCCGAGCCCTCCGAACAGGTCGAACTGCCCGTGCGCCTCGGCCCGCTTCACGTCGACGGCGGCGTCGATGACCTGCTCGTGCACCTGGACCAGGCCCTTGCGGGTGTGACCGAGCGAGTCGAACGCGCCGGCGCGGATGAGGGAGTCGACGACCCGCTTGTTGCAGACCGCGATCTCGACCTTGGCGATGAAGTCGTGGAAGTCCGCGAACCGGCCGACGCTGCGACGCGTGGCGATGATCGACTCGACGACGTTGGTGCCGACGTTGCGGATGGCCGACAGGCCGAAGCGGATGTCGGTGCCGTGGGGGGTGAAGTCGAGGTCGGAGTCGTTCACGTCCGGCGGCAGTACCTTGATGCCCATCTTGCGGCACTCGTTGAGGTAGACCGCGGACTTCTCCTTGTCGTCCTTGACGCTGGTCAGCAGGGCGGCCATGTACTCCGACGGGTAGTTCGCCTTCAGGTAGGCGGTCCAGTACGACACCAGGCCGTACCCCGCGGTGTGCGCCTTGTTGAACGCGTAGTCGGAGAACGGGACGAGCGTCTCCCACAGCTTGGCGATCGCCGCCTCGGAGTAGCCGTTCTTGCGCATCCCCTCGCTGAAGGGCACGTACTCCTTGTCGAGGATCTCCTTCTTCTTCTTGCCCATCGCGCGCCGCAGCAGGTCCGCGCCGCCGAGCGAGTAGCCGGCGAGCTGCTGGGCGATGGCCATGACCTGTTCCTGGTAGACGATCAGGCCGTAGGTGTCGCCGAGGACGTCGGCCAGCGGCTCGGCGAGCTCCGGGTGGATCGGCTCGACCGGCTTGCGCTTGTTCTTCCGGTCGGCGTAGTCGTTGTGCGCGTTGACGCCCATCGGCCCGGGTCGGTAGAGGGCCAGGACGGCGGAGATGTCCTCGAAGTTGTCGGGGACCATCGACCGCAGCAGCGCGCGCATCGGCCCGCCGTCGAGCTGGAAGACGCCCATCGTGTCGCCGCGGGCGAGCAGCTCGTAGGTCGGTCGGTCGTCGAGCTCGAGCTCCTCGAGGACGACGGTCTCGCCCCGGTTGGTCTCGATGTGGCGCAGGCAGTCGTCGAGGACGGTGAGGTTGCGCAGGCCGAGGAAGTCCATCTTGAGCAGCCCGAGCGCCTCGCACGCCCCCATGTCGAACTGGGTGATGATGGCGCCGTCCTGGTCGCGGCGCCACAGCGGCACCACGTCCAGCAACGGTTCGCGGCACAAGATGACGCCGGCGGCATGCACGCCGGGCTGCCGCTTGAGGCCCTCGAGCCCCTTGGCGGTGTCGACGACGCGGCGGACCTCGGGGTCGGAGTCGTACAGCGCGCGGAACTCGACGGCCTCGGAGTAGCGCGGGTGGGTCGGGTCGAACACGCCCTTGAGCGGGATGTCCTTGCCCATCACGGCCGGGGGCAGCGCCTTGGTGATCTTGTCGCCGACCCCGAACGGGTAGCCCAGCACGCGCGCGCTGTCCTTGATGGCCGCCTTGGCCTTGATCGAGCCGTACGTGACGATCTGGGCGACGCGCTCCTCGCCGTACTTCTCGGTGGCGTAGCGGATCATGTCGGCACGACGGCGTTCGTCGAAGTCGATGTCGATGTCGGGCATCGAGATGCGCTCGGGGTTGAGGAACCGCTCGAAGAGCAGTCCGTGCTTCATCGGGTCGAGCTCGGTGATGCCCAGGGCGTAGGCGATCATCGCGCCCGCCGCCGACCCGCGGCCCGGACCGACGCGGATGCCGTTGTCCTTCGCGTAGCGGACGAGGTCGGCGACCACGAGGAAGTAGCCCGGGAAGCCCATCTGCGCGATGACCCCCAGCTCGTACGCCGCCTGGGCGCGGACCTCGTCGGGGACCGCCCCCTTGTAGCGGCGGGCAAGCCCGAGCTCGACCTCCTTGACCAGCCAGGACTCCTCGGACTCCCCGTCGGGGACCTCGAAGCGCGGCATGAGGTTGGCCCCGTCGGTGAACCGGACGTCGCAGCGCTCGGCGACGAGCAGCGTGTTGTCGCACGCCTCGGGCAGCTCGGACCACACGCGGCGCATCTCGTCGGGCGACTTGACGTAGAAGTCGCGGCCGTCGAACCCGAAGCGCTTCGGGTCGTCCATCGTCGTGCGGGTCGAGGTGCACAGCAGGGGGTCGTGCGTGGCCGCGACGCCGGGGTAGGCGGAGCGCAGGTCG
>JAFIHP010000319.1 GCA_017849335.1 Actinomycetales bacterium
CACTTGCTGGACTGGTCGGCGGGGCCGGAGATGATCAGCGGGGTGCGTGCCTCGTCGATCAGGATGGAGTCGACCTCGTCGACGATGGCGTAGTGGTGGCCGCGCTGCACCAGGTCGGTCGCCGCCCACGCCATGTTGTCGCGCAGGTAGTCGAAGCCGAACTCGTTGTTGGTGCCGTAGGTGATGTCGGCGGCATAGGCGGCGCGGCGCTGCTCGGGCGGCATCTGCGCCAGGATCACGCCCACCTCCAGGCCCAGGAACCGGTGCACCCGGCCCATCCACTCGGAGTCGCGCTGTGCGAGGTAGTCGTTGGTGGTGACGATGTGCACGCCGTTGCCGGCCAGGGCGTTGAGGTAGGCGGGCAGGGTGGAGACCAGCGTCTTGCCCTCACCGGTGCGCATCTCGGCGATGTTGCCCAGGTGCAGCGCGGCGCCGCCCATGATCTGGACGTCGTAGTGACGCTGGCCGAGCGTGCGCTTGGCCGCTTCGCGCACGGTGGCGAACGCCTCGGGGAGCAGGTCGTCGAGGGACTCCCCGTCGGCGTGCCGCTGCTTGTACTCGTCGGTCAGCTCGCGGAGCTCGGCGTCGGTGAGCGAGGCGAACTCGTCCTCGATCGCGTTGACGGACTTGGCGATGCCCTCGAGCTTGCGCAGTGTCTTGCCCTCGCCCGCGCGAAGGATCTTGTCGAGCACTCCCACTGGGGGTGACCTTTCCGTCGGTGTGCGCCGAGGGCGCGCCTGAGCCGGGGTCTACACGACCGCCGGGTCCATCGTACGTGGGCGGCCTCGCGCAGGCTCCCGCCAGTGCGAGACTTGCGCGCATGCTGACCGTCCCGGGCCCTGCGGTCACGCTGTCCGACGGCGTCGTGCTGCTGCGCGGGGAGCAGCCGACGGACATCGACGACATGGTGTCCGGCTGCGCCGACCCGCTCACCGCGCAGTGGGTGCCGCTGCCAGCACCCTACGGACCCGACGACGCGCGGGCCTGGCTCGCCCTCCGCGAGACCGACGAGCAGTGGTGGTCCTGGCCGATGTGGGCGATCACCACGCCGCCGGCGCCGCGCTGGAGCGGGTCGATCGGCCTCCATCCGGACGGGGCGGGAGCAGCCGAGGTCGGCTACCTCGTCGCGCCCTGGGCCCGCGGGGACAGGCTCGCCGAGCGCTCACTGCGCCTGGTGTGCGCCTTCGCCTTCGGCACGCTCGGCCTGCAGGTCGTGACGTGGCGCGCGTACGTCGGCAACGAGGCGTCGCGCCGGGTCGCCCAGCAGGTCGGTTTCGACATCCCCGACCATGCCTTCGCGCGCTGGGGGGCGCATCGCGGCGAGCGCCGGGACTGCTGGCTGGGGACGTTGACGCCGGAGGCCCTGGCCCGGCGCGGGCGCCTGCCGGACGCCGCGGACCCGACCGATCGCGCCCTCACCGCCCGGGAGGTGCAGGTCCTCGACCTCATGACGCGCGGTCGCACCAACCAGGAGATCGCCGACGACCTGGGGATCAGCACGAACACCGTGAAGAACCACGTCCGCAGCGTGCTGGAGAAGCTGTCGGCCCGGTCGCGCGCGGAGGCCGTCGTGGTCGGACTGCGTCGCGGCCTGACGACGCTGCCCGACTAGCGGCCAACCGGCCTCCGACTAGCTGGGGGCCGGCACCCAGAACGTGAAGATCGTCAGCCCGACGCCGAGGACGAGCAGCGTGAGGACGTCGACGCGTCGGGACCGGACCGCCAGCAGGCCCGCGTCGGACTCGGGGAGCAGCATGCGCAGGAACGCGGCGAGCAGGACGCTCGCCGAGAGCACGATGGAGCCGCGCCGGAAGTAGTCCAGACCGATGAGCAGCATCGCGACGCCGACGCCCGAGAGCACGACGATGGTCGGCCACTGCGCCCAGAACCCACGACGACTGCTCGGGCGCAACGGCACGACGTTGTCGGGCGCCCCAGGCTCCATGCCCGCATCCTCCCACGTCCCCGGCGAGGGGACGGGCCTCGATCAGGCAGCGGACTCCGCGATCTCGACGACGTTCGCGAGCAGCATCGCGCGCGTCATGAGGCCGACGCCGCCGGGCATCGGGGCCACGAAGCCGGCCACCTCGAGCACGTCGGGCGCGACGTCGCCGACGAGTCCGGCCTCGGTGCGGGTGATCCCGACGTCGAGGACGGCGGCGCCCGGCTTCACGTCGGCGGCCCTGACCAGATGAGGGACGCCGGCGGCCGCGACGACGATGTCGGCCGACCGCAGGTGCGTGGGCAGGTCGCGCGTGCCGGTGTGGCACAGCGTGACGGTGGCGTTCTCCGACCGGCGGGTGAGCAGGAGGCCGAGCGGCCGCCCGACCGTGACGCCACGGCCGACGATCACGACCTCCGCTCCGTCGATCGGCACCTCGTACCGACGCAGCAGCGCGACGATGCCGCGCGGCGTGCACGGCAGCGGCGCCGGGTCGCCGAGCACGAGCCGGCCCAGGTTCGTGGGGTGCAGGCCGTCGGCGTCCTTGGCCGGGTCCATCAGCGCCAGCACCTGGTTGGCGTCCAGGTGGCGCGGGAGCGGGAGCTGCACGATGTACCCAGTCACGGCCGGGCCGGCGCTGAGCCGCTGGATCTCCGCGACGACCTGCTCCTGCGTCGCGTCGGCGGGAAGGTCCACCCGGACCGACTCGATGCCGACCTCGGCGCAGTCACGGTGCTTGCCGGCGACGTACGCCTGGCTGCCCGGGTCCTCCCCGACCATGACCGTGCCGAGCCCCGGCACGATGCCGCGGGCGCGCAGGGCCTCGACCCTCGCCCGCAGGTCCGCCTTGACCTCGGCTGCCGATGCCTTGCCGTCCAGGAGTGTCGCGGTCACGGCCCGGCTTGTTCCACCCCGCCCCGCCGGTCGGTGCGCCGCGTCAGTGGAGTGCCGCGACGTCCGGCGGCGACGAGGACCGACAACCCGGTCATGCCGACGCCGACGAACAGGTGCCAGCCGAGCGAGGTCCCGGGAGTCGGCGCGAGCAGGTCGAGGACGAGCGCTCCGGCGAGCTGTCCGAACAGCGACAGCAGCGAGTACACGAGCACGCCGAGCACCGGTACGGCCCAGGCGCCGCCGACGATGACGGCGAACCCCAGGACGCCGCCGACGTACGCCCACGGCGCGGCCCCCCAGGGGTCCGCGAGATCCAGCCCCAGCAGGACCGCGACTCCGAGGACCGCGCACATCGCGACCGCGCCGCCGGCGAAGTTTCCCCACGCGCCCACGAACGGGCTGCGGCCGGCGAGCCCGACCCGCCCGTTGAACGCCTGCTGCGGAGCAAGGAGCGCACCGGCGACGATCGCGAGCAGCGCGAACACGAGGACTCCTCCCGCCGACGCCAACCGGTCGGACACGCCGACGGCGACCGCCGCGACGGCCAGGGCCGCTGCCACGACCCGGCGGAGCGTCACCGCTCGTCGGCCGGTCCCCGTCAGGCCCAGTCGGTCGACGAGGAGCGAGCCGGTCGTCTGGCCCGCGACGACGCCGACGGTGAAGACGGCGACGCCTGCGACCGGCACGGTCAGGCTCTGGATCACCAGGAAGAAGCTGCCGAACAGGCCACCCGTCAGGACCCACACGGGCAGGGCCCCCGACCGGACGGACCGGGCGACGTCGGCGAGACCGCGACGCACCGACCCGGTTGCCACCACGATCACCGTCAGGAGGGTGAACCCCGTCAGCATCGTCCACCAGGCCGGGAACAGGCCGCTTCCGGTGTGATGGGAGAGCTCGCCGTTCACGCGGGACTGGACCGCGATGGCTCCGCCGAGGACGACCGTGACCGCGCCGACGAGCAGCCGTCGCGGCTCGGGCGACCGGGCCGTCATCGGCGCCGTCCGCGGGCGGCAACGCTGACGGCGACGAACGCGAGCACGAGGCCCGCCACGAGGTTCCATCCCACAGACGCGCCCGGGGTGGGCGCGAGCAGATCGAGGAGGAGCGCCGCCGTCAGCTGCCCGGCGATGCTGAGGAGGGCGAAGAGCAGCACCCCGATCAGGGGCACCACCCATGCGGCCAGGGTGATGAAGACGATCCCCACGACCCCGCCCAGGTAGGACCACCACGGCGCGCCGCCGACCGGATGCAGGGTCGACCCGTCGGCGACCGTCGTGACCGCGAGCGCCGCCACCAGTCCGACCGTGCCGAACGCGAAGTTCAGCACCGACGAGGGCATCGGCCCGTTGGCCGCGATCGCCACCCGCCCGTTCAGCGCCTGCTGGACCGCGATCCCGCATCCGGCCAGCACGGCGAGCGCGACCGGCACGACCGAGAACGACGAGCCCCCGAGCCGCCCCGACACGGCGATCACGACAGCGACGATCGCCAGGGCCGCCGAGACGAGCCGCCGGACGGTGACCGCTTGGACCCCGGCCGGACCTAGTCCCACGCGGTCGACGACCACGGCGTTCACGCTCTGACCGGCCACCGTGCCGACCGTGAAGATGGCGACTCCGACCAGCGGCACGACCGCGCTCTGGACCCCGACGAAGAAGCCGCCCAGCACGCCACCGAGCAGCTGCCACCAGCGCAGCCCGCCGGCCCGCACCGCCGTCGCGACCCGACGCAGGCCGCGTCGCAGCGGCGGGCTCAGGGCGACGGCGACGCCCAGCACGGCCAGGCCCGAGCCGAAGCTCCAGACCGCCGCCTCCAGCGGGTTGCCGAACGCGTGCGACAGCTCGCTGTTGAGGCGGGACTGCGCGGCGGTGAGCAAGCCGACGAGCAGGGCGGCCGCCACCGGCACCGGCCCGTACCGTCGGCTGCCCAGGGCACTCAATGGAAGAAGTGCCGGGTACCGGTCACGTACATCGTCACACCGGCAGCACGAGCCGCCGCGAAGACCTCCTCGTCGCGGACCGAGCCGCCGGGCTGGACCACCGCGCGCACGCCCGCGGCCAGCAGCACCTCCAAGCCGTCCGGGAACGGGGAGAAGGCGACCGACGCCGCGACCGAACCGGCGGCCCGGTCGCCGGCGCGCTCGACCGACAGGCGGGCCGAGTCGACCCGGTTGACCTGGCCCATCCCGACGCCGACCGCGGCCCCGCCGGAGGCCAGGAGGATGGCGTTGGACTTGACCGACCGGCAGGCCCGCCACGCGAACGCCAGGTCGCGCATCGTCGTCGCGTCCGCGGGCTCACCCGTGACCAGCGTCCACTCCTCCGGATCGTCACCGGGGGCGTCGACCGCGTCCACGACCTGCATGAGCAGGCCGCCGGAGATCGACCGCGTCTCCAGGCGCGTGCCGGGATGCGGACCGGCCACCCGCAGGACGCGCAGGTTCTTCTTGGCGGCCAGGACGGCCAGCGCGTCCGGCTCGAAATCGGGCGCGACGATGACCTCGGTGAAGACGTCGGCCATGGCCTCGGCCAGCTCGACCGAGACCGGGCGGTTGGCGGCGACCACGCCACCGAACGCCGACACCGGGTCGGTCGCGAAGGCCTTGCGGTAGGCCTCGGCGATGTCGAGGCCGACCGCGATGCCGCACGGGTTGGCGTGCTTGATGATCGCGACCGCGGGCTCGAGGTGGTCGAACGCCGCCCGACGCGCCGCATCGGCGTCGACGTAGTTGTTGTACGACATGGCCTTGCCCTGCAGCTGCTCGGCGCCGGCCAGGGCGGGCTCGTGGTGCGCGGACAGGTACACCGCCGCGCGCTGGTGCGGGTTCTCCCCGTACCGCAGGACCTCCCCGCGGGTCCAGGCCGCGCCGACCCAGGTCGGGAAGCCCTCCCCGTCCGGGTCCGGGGCGACGACGCTGCCGAGCCAGGACGCGACCGCGATGTCGTAGGTCGCCGTGTGCGAGAACGCCTCGGTCGCCAGCGCCGCGCGCTGCGCGAGCGTGAAGCCGCCGTCGGCGACGGCTGCCGCGACGTCCGCGTATCGGGCGGGCGACGTCACGACCGCGACGTTGGCGTAGTTCTTCGCCGACGCGCGGACCATCGCCGGTCCCCCGATGTCGATCTGCTCGACGCAGTCGTCGACGCCCGCACCGGACGCGACCGTCTGGGTGAAGGGGTAGAGGTTCACCACGACGAGCTCGAACGGCGCGATCTCGTGCTCGGCGAGCTGGTCGCCGTGCTCGGACTTGCGCAGGTCGGCCAGCAGGCCGCCGTGGATCCGGGGGTGCAGCGTCTTGACCCGGCCGTCCAGGATCTCCGGGAACCCGGTGACGTCGCCGACCGCGGTGACCGGTACCCCGGCCGCCGCGATAGTCGACGCGGTGGACCCGGTCGACACGATCTCCACGCCGGCGTCGGCGAGGGTCCGCGCCAGCTCGACCAGGCCGGTCTTGTCGTACACCGAGACCAACGCTCGGCGGACCGGGCGACGATCCTCGTGGGTGCTCATGGTGTCCCTTCGATCAGGTGGGCCAGGGTGTCGACGAGCATGGTGCGCTCGACCTGCTTGATGCGCTCGTGCAATGACGCCTCGTCGTCGCCCGGCAGCACCTCGACCGCCTGCTGGGCCAGGATCGGGCCGGTGTCGACGCCGTGGTCGACGAGGTGGACCGTGCAGCCGGACACCTTGACGCCGTAAGCGAGCGCGTCACGGACGCCATGGGCACCCGCGAACGCAGGCAGGAGCGCGGGGTGGGTGTTGACGATCCGTCCGTCGAACGCGTCGACCACGCGCGGGCCGAGGATGCGCATGAACCCGGCGCTGACGACCCAGTCCGGCGCGTGGCGCTCGATCTCGCGGGCGAGGGCCTCGTTCCAGGCGGGACGGTCGGCGAAGTCGGCGGGCCGGACGACGAACGTGGCCGTACCGGCCCGGCGGCCGCGGTCGAGCGCCGGGGCGTCGGCGACGTCCGAGCCGACCGCGACGACGGTCGCGTCGAGCGCACCTGATGCGGTCGCGTCGAGGACGGCCTGGAGCAGGGTGCCCGAGCCCGACGCGAGGACCACCAGGCGTGCGGGCACGGCGAAACCCTATCCGCGTCGACGCCGACCGCGGCGGGCGGTCAGGTCGGTGCTCAGCGGATCGGCTCGCCGTTGAACTGGCGGTACATGTGCGCCGTGAACAGCGTGGCGAACGGGAGAGTGAAGATCGTCAGGACGAAGAGCCATCCGCAGAACGCCCACAGCAGCCACACCAGCGCGTTGGCGGCGACCACACGCATGGCACCACCGACGTTGGCCCTGATGGTGCGAAGGCTGCGCCGGGTCGCTGCCCCGAAGGACGC
>JAFIHP010000320.1 GCA_017849335.1 Actinomycetales bacterium
ACTGACGTGCGCGAGAGGATCAGCTCATGACCGAGGTTCCGACGGCGGAGGCGGGCAGCGCCTACCTCGATGCGCGGAACGCGCGCGATGGGGACGCGATCGCCGCATGCGGCACCGGGGACTTCCACAGGGAGCACACGTCCGCGCTCGGGCGCAGCGTGCACGGCCGCGCGGCCTACCGCGAGCGCCTGACCGGCTTCCTCGCGGGATTCGCCGACTTGCACTACGAGCTCGAGGACCTGCTGGTCGACGGCGACCGTGCCTGCGCGGCGTACCGCATGACGTTTCGTGCCGCGGGAAGCGACGGTGTCGAGCGGCCCGTCGCGATCCGCGGCGTGTTCCGGTTCCGCGTGCGCGACGGCCTCATCGCCCACCGCGTGGACTACTGGGACGGCCTGGAGTACCAGCGTCAGGTCGAGGAGCCCTCGCCATGACGCCCGAGCCCACCGGCGTGACGCTGCTGGTGACCGGCGGCGACGTCGTCACGATGAACGCCACCCGCGACGTGCTCGTGGGTGGCGCGGTCGCGATCGCCGACGGGAGGGTCGCTGCGGTCGGCTCCACCGCCGCCCTGCGGGCAGCGCACCCCGATGCCGCCGAGCTCGACGCGTCCGGCTGCGTCGTGACGCCCGGCCTGGTCGACGCGCACCAGCACCACACGGGCGACGCGCTCGTGCGCAGCTCGATCCCGGACGACCTGCCCCCGGGGGAGTCGATCTTCGAGTGGGCCGTGCCGCTGCATGCGGTGCACACGGGCGACGACGACGAGCTCGCGTCGTTGCTCACCTGCGTCGAGAGCCTGCGAGCGGGCGTGACGACCGTCGTCGAGCCGGGGACCGTCGCCCACCCGGACCGGGTCGCGGCGGCGATGACCCGCGCGGGCCTGCGTGGCACGGTCGGGCGCTGGGGATCGGACACGGAGGGCCTGCCGTTGGCCGGGTCCGTGGCCGACGTGCTCGCGGAGAACGAGGCGCTTCTGGACCGGTACCCAGCCGGGGGCCTGGTCGAGGCATGGGTCACCCTGGTCGGGCACTCGCTGGCCAGCGACGAGCTGATGGCCGGCGCCGCCGATCTCGCGCGCCGGCGTGGCGTCGGCATGACGATGCACATCTCCCCGCACGAGCAGGACGTCCACGACTACCTGGACCGGACGGGCGTGCGTCCGCTGGTGCACCTGGAGCGGCTGGGCGTCCTGGGGCCGCACCTGCTTCTCGGCCACGCGGTTCACCTGGACGACGCCGAGGTCGAGCTCCTCCTCGGCACGCGGACCGCGGTCGCCTACTGCCCGTGGGCTTACCTGCGGCTGGGCCAGGGCGTGACGCGTGCCGGCCGGCACGCGGAGATCGTGGAGCGCGGCGGTCGGGTGGCTCTCGGCTGCGACTCCGTCAACGCCGGTGATGCGATCGACGTCCTGCGCGCGGCGGCACTGGCCAGCGGGCTGGCCAAGGACCAGGCGGCGGACCCGACACGTCTGCCGGCCGCGGTCGCGTTCGAGCTGGCGACGATCCGCGGAGCCGAGGCCATCGGCCTCGGCGACCGGATCGGCTCGCTGGAGGTCGGGAAGGCGGCCGACCTCGTCGTGCACCGTACGACGACGGCGGCCTGGACGCCGCGCGGTGACCTCGCGCACGAGCTCGTCTGGTCGACCGACGGCCGGTCGGTCCGCGACGTCGTCGTCGCCGGGCGCGTCGTCGTGCGCGACGGGGTGTGCCAGACCGTCGACGAGCAGGCGTTGCGGGCCGAGGCACAGGAGGCTCGAACGGCGTTGCTGCGCCGAGCGGGGATCTCCGTGCCCGACAGCTGGCCCCTGATCGACTCCGCCTGAACCGCGGGTGCGGCTCAGGCGGAGTCGGCAGTCCTACAGGTCGGCGTAGGCGACGCGCTCCTGGGTGAAGTTGGACTCCGGGCCGGTCTGGACGAACCAGGGGAAGCCCATGCGTCCGACGGCGCGGACCTTGGTCGGGTCCACATGGTCGTCGTCCGTGAGGATCGACTCGTCGGCCGTGATGCACAGCACCTCGGCCAGGACGAGGTGCACGCCCGAGGCGACCATGGTCACGTCGCCGCGCGTCAGGACCTCGCGCACGACGCACTCCATGTGCGCCGGGCTCTCCTGCAGCGACGGCGGCCGCACCATCTGCGACGGCATCGTCTGCCAGCCGGTGATCTCCAGCTCGCTGGTCCCGTACGGGTACTCGCGGGCCGCGGTCTCGATGTGCTCGGCGAGGGCGTCGGTCGTCACGTTGATGACGAACTCACCGTCGCAGTCCTGGATGTTCCGCCAGGTGTCCTTCCGCTCGGGCTCGGCCTCACGCCGGGTCCCGATCGTCAGCGCGATCAGCGGCGGCTCGCCGCACACGGGCATGAAGTAGCTGAACGGCGCCAGGTTGAGGCGTCCGTCCGGATCGATCGTGGTGACCATCGCGATCGGGCGCGGGATCACGAGCTGGGACAGCATCCCCTGCTTCTGCATGGGGCTGCGTCCGTCGAACGTCAGTGTCTTCATGAGGGCTCCTGCACTAGTCGATGGCGCGTCCGTCGTCGAGGTGACGTGGGCGCGGGGGAGGGGTCGTCGGGGCGGCGTCCGCCGCGGACGACTACGACAGGGCCTGGAGCCGGCTGCAGATCGCGGGATTTCCCCGGACGACGTCACGGTCGCACCCGGGCATCGACCGGTTCTCACGCAATGAGATGCCGTCGCGCATGCTGGAAGGATGCCGGAGTCGGCGCGACGCTGTCAACGGGTCCTTCCCGCCCGGATCGCCGTCACGCCCAGGCGCTCCAGTCCGACTTGCGGATCATGCAGTGGATCCCCTTGACCGCGTCGACGACCTGGCTGACCTCGAAGTCCCCGGCCGCGGACAGGTAGGCCAGCGCGACCGAGCGCGGGACGCCGAAGCGCACCTCGAGGAACGTGACCGCGTTGCGCACGGCCTCCTTCATCGCCTCGTTCAGGTCGACGTGCAGGCCGGTCGGGATCCAGTGGGTGGCGGTCTCGATGACCGGCACGCCCAGGCCGGCGGTCACCGGCCCGACGGCGTCCGCCGGGACCAGGCTCAGCCGCACGGTCGCGCGGAGCGACGCCTCGAACGCGGTCAGGGCGACCTCGCCGTTGCCCTGTGCGAAGTGCGGGTCGCCGGCGAAGAACAGGGCACCGGCCACCTGAACCGGCAGGAACAGCGTCGTGGCGGCACCGGCGTGCTTGACGTCGATGTTCCCGCCGAACGCTCCCGGCGGGACCGAGTGAACCGGATCGCTCGTCGCGGGAGCCACGCCCATCAGGCCGAGGAACTCCCCGAGCGGGAACTGCACGGTGCGTCCGGAGCCTGCATCGATGAGACCGAGCGGGGCGTCCGTCGAGCCACCGACCCGGGCGAAGTGGCTGACGGTGCCCTCGGTGACGATCGTGTCGACCTCACGCGTCGCGAGGGAGTGCCCGTCCTCGGGGAACTCCCCCGCGAGCGCGCCGAAGCCGTGCCGGTTGCTGACGAAGCCGTACGGGACGCGACGGGCGAGGTCGAGGATGTCCACCCGCAGGACGTCGCCAGCCTCGGCACCTGCCACGGCGATCGGGCCGCAGACGACATGGGGGCCGCTGGCAGCGTCGTTCACGATGTCGCTCTCGGCGATCTCGATCGCGTCCTCGAGCACCTCCGTGACTCCCCACTGCGCCAGGTAGGCGGCCGGGTCCCGCCCCTGGTCGTAC
>JAFIHP010000321.1 GCA_017849335.1 Actinomycetales bacterium
CCGATCCGCCGGACCAGGAGCGAGGACGCCGAGCCCGAGAACTGACCGCAGGCCAGGCCGTTGAACGCCAGGGCCAGTCCCGCGAGCCACCCCGGCCAGCCGGCGGTGACCGCGCCGACGATGACGATCGCCGGCACGAACAGGCCGGGTCCGGCATCGGTGAGCGACGAGCCGAGCCGCGCGCCGAACCGGAAGGAGCGTCCGGCACCGGCGGCGGCGAGCGCCATCGGGTCGTCGGCCTCGCCGCCGCCGAGCGCCGGCAGGAGCGCCAGCGCCGACCACAGCCCGGCCGCGAGCGGCAGCATGTCGGCTGTCGTCAGGCCGGCACCGCTGAGGCGGTCGTGCAGAGACGCGGTGAGGAGCGCGAACGCCTGCAGCAGCAGCGTGGTGACCACGGCACCGATCGCGAAGCCCCGGGCCGTGCGCCAGGCGGCTCGCCACTGGTGCCGGAGTCCGAGGCGGACGTCCGCGCCGAGCGCCGTCACGTCGCCGGGCTCGGGCCGGCGTCCCGGCCGGCGAGCGCGGACCACGCCTGCCGCAGGCTGCCGTGCTCGGCGACGAGATCGCCGGTGGGGTACGGGCCGGCGAGACCGTGGTGACGGAAGACGGCCACGTCGTCGGCGATGGCGGCGGCGTCGAGCAAGTGCGTCGTCAGGACGATCGCCGCGCCGCGGTCGCGCTCCTCGACCAGCAGCTCCGTGATCGTGTCGACGCCCTCCGGGTCGACCCCGTCGAACGGCTCGTCGACCAGCAGCAGCGGCGGCTGGGCGACCAGGGCCATCGCCATCGACAGCCGGCGCGACTGGCCGTGCGAGTACGCCGCGGCCGGCAGGCCCGCGACCTCGTCGAGGGCGAGCCGCTCGATCAGCGCGGCGGCCCGGGGCTCCCAGCCCTCGGCGTGGTGCAGGCGTGCCGCGAGCTCCAGGTGCTCCCCGCCCGTCAGGCGGGGGAACACCCCGCGCGTGTCCGGGACGTAGCCGGTGGCGCGGCGGGCGCGGTCGCTGCCGGCCGGGCTGGAGTCGACCGTGAACGTGCCGCCGCTCGGCGCGATCGCCCCCGACAGCACCTTCAGCGTCGTCGACTTGCCGCACCCGTTCGGACCGAGGAGCGCCAGCATGGCCCCCGGGTCGACGTGGAACGACACGTCGTCGACCACCACGTGGTCACCGTAGGAGCGGGACAGGCCGCGGACGTCGAGCACGGCCCAAACGTACGCAGCGGCCGCGTGACTCGTGGTCACGCGGCCGCTGCGGTCAGGCCGTGTCGCTGTCAGGCGTTCTGCAGCTCCGGTGCCCGTGCCGGCGGGATCTCGTCGGCGTGGGAGGCGTGGCGGAAGCCCAGGACGGTGAACACCAGGGAGACCAGGGCGAGGGCGAAGACCACCCAGGCCGCGATCAGGGCGATGGTGCCGATCGTCCAGAAGGCGTACGCGTTCAGGAGCAGGCCGCGAAGGCTGTTGCCCATGAAGGCCGTCATGCGGATGTCGTACGAGTTCGGGTTGTTCTGGTCGGCGGACGGGCCGGGCTTGCCGTCGGCGAACCACTGACCGCTGACCTCGGAGTACGACTTGCCGCCGGTCGCGGCGAGCACGTGCTCGGCGATCATGTCGGAGTAGGCCTTGGCGCTCGGGCCGTCGGTGACCGGGGTGCCGGCCCACGACGCGAGATCCGCCGGGAGCTTCGACGCGTCCGCGTCGAACGCGATGTTCTGCGAAGCCAGCTGGTCGGTCACGGTGCTGCGAGCGAAGTTGGCGCCGACGAGCAGCAGCGAGCCTGCCACCACGAAGAACACCGTCAGTACTACGCCGAAGGAGGAGAGAATCAGGTCGATCTTCTTGCGCCGCATTGCGGACCCCTTTGTCGGTTTGGCCGCTTCTGGCGGCCCCTCTGCGACCTTGTTCGGCCGCACTCCGAACGGTACGGATCGTGGAACGCTCAACCACTTGTCCAAGGGCACGACTCTGGGGGCCGAAGGTCACACCGCGCTCCGGCACATCGGACCCCCCAGGTGGCCTAGCCTCGCGCCGTGGAGTCGCTGCTCGAGGGGATCCCGGCACACGACGCGGAGCGCTTGGTGCTCACGGCGTCGCTGTCGTCGGCGTACGCAGTCACGCCATTGGCGGGCGGCATCACCAACCGCAACTACCGGCTCCGGCGCCGGGAGGGCGATGTCGTCGTCCGCCTGTCCGACCCGGAGTCGTCGCTGCTGGCGATCGACCGCGAGAACGAGTACCGCAACTCGGTGGCTGCCGCCGAGTCGGGAGCCGCGCCCGCGGTGGTGGAGTACCTCCCCGGCAAGGGCGTGCTGGTCGTCGGATGGGTAGAGGGCCGGACCTACGACGAGCAGGACGTGTGCGACCCGGCGAACCTGCCGCGCATCGCGGCGGCGTGCCGGATCCTGCACGGGGGTCCGGCCTTCGCCAACCGCTTCGACATGTTCGAGATCCAGGCCGGCTACCTGGCCCACGTCCTGGCCGGCGGCTTCCGCCTGCCCCCGCGGTACCGGGAGTTCGAGACGCACGTCGAGCGCATCCGCGCCGCGTTCGCCGTGCACGGGGAACCGTTGGTCCCGTGCAACAACGACCTCCTCGCCGCGAACGTCATCGACGACGGTGACCGCCTGTGGCTGATCGACTACGAGTACAGCGGGGCGAACGAGGCGAGCTTCGAGCTCGGCAACATCTGGAGTGAGGCCAGCGCACCGGACGACCTGCTCCCCGTCCTCGTCGAGGCGTACTGGGGCCGGGCCGACCCGGCGAAGGTGGCCCGCGCCCGGCTGTGGGCGCTGATGTCCAAGTACGGCTGGACGCTGTGGGCCTCGATCCAGGACGCCGTCAGCCCGATCGAGTTCGACTACTGGTCGTGGGGGATGGAGAAGTACGAGCGGGCGGTCGCGGAGTTCGACGGTCCGGAGTTCGACCGGTGGCTGGACGCCTCAGCGGGCGGCTGAACGTTCCGAACATTCGCCCCCGAACCGACGTAACACAAGGCTTACCGCGGACACGTGTCGCAGTTCACAAATCAGCCTCCACGACGCGATCCCGGGCACTACTGTCCGGCCGTCGGGTCGGTGGCCCGGCACGGTGCATCTCCGGGGCCTTAGAGGAGGACCTGCGGTGAGTGATGTCTCCAATCTGAGCGCGGACGAGAAGCGGCTCGCCGAGCTCGGCTACAAGCAGGAGCTCAACCGGAACTGGTCGGGCTTCTCGAACTTCGCGATCTCGTTCTCGATCATCTCGATTCTCGCCGGCTGCTTCACGACGTTCGGCCAGGCGTGGAACAACGGCGGCCCG
>JAFIHP010000322.1 GCA_017849335.1 Actinomycetales bacterium
CGCCCGCCTCGGCCGGTCCGTAGGTCGAGGTCCCCGGGGGGCCGCGCGCGTCCGCCTGCGCGGGCCGGGCCGGGCGGCGCGCGGCGCCCGCGGCCGCCACGCGGGTGCACCCCCGTCGGGCCTCGACGCCGGCCGGTTCGCCGAGCAGCCGCGCGCCCTGGGCCGGCACGAGCGACGTCCGCACGTCCGTGCTCGCGTCGCGCGCACGTCCGACCGCGGCCGCGAAGTCCGCCGAGGTGAACGGGCGCGCGCCGCCCAGCGCGTCGACCGGCACCGGCTCACGGTCGGCGGCCAGCGCGCGGACCAGCACGTTCAGTCCGCCCATGGACGTGACCGGAAGCGCCGCGACCCACTGCGGGCGGGCGTCGGCCTGGACTGCGCCGGTCATCGAGGTCAGCTGCGAGGCGGTGAGCAGCACGCCCTTGGGATCGCCGGTGGACCCCTACGTCGTCGCGACGACCGCCACGTCGTCGGACTCCAGCGGTGGGCCGTCCAGCCGCACCGCCCGCAGCAACAGGGCGACGACGGCCGGCGACACCGTGGCGCTGACGGTCGGGATGGGCGCGATCGCCGGTCCCGTGCCGGCGAGGGCGTCGGCCAGGGCAGGCAGCAGTCGGGCCGCGCCCTCCGGACCAGGGGGCACCGGCACCCGTACCAGGTCACGGCTCATCGGGGGCGAGCGTAGGACGGTAGGTTTCCGGGCATGGACACCCGTACCCGATACGTCCTGCCGCCGGTCGCGCCCGAGGGCTCTCCCGCGCTGTCCGACCCGTCCCACTCCTCCGCTCGGCCGGGCTGCGAGTGGGAGCGCGTGGGCGACTACCGCGACATCCGCTACGAGCTGTCGACGGGTGACGCGGCCGGGATCGCCAAGATCACGATCGACCGGCCCGCGCGACGCAACGCGTTCCGGCCGCAGACGTTGTTCGAGCTCCAGGACGCCTTCAACGCCGCCCGCGACGACGACACGGTCGGCGTCATCGTCCTGACCGGGCAGGGAGACCTCGCGTTCTGCTCCGGCGGGGACCAGCAGATCCGCGGCAACGACGGCTACATCGGCGACGACGAGGTGGCGCACAAGGGCATCGGCCGGCTCAACGTCCTCGACCTGCAGATCCAGATCCGCCGCACGCCGAAGCCGGTGGTGGCGATGGTGGCCGGCTACGCGATCGGCGGCGGGCACGTCCTGCACGTGGTGTGCGACCTCACGGTCGCCGCGGACAACGCCCGGTTCGGCCAGACCGGCCCCATGGTCGGCTCCTTCGACGGCGGCTACGGCTCGGGCCTGCTCGCGCGGACCATCGGGCAGAAGCGCTCGCGCGAGGTCTGGTACACCTGCCGCCAGTACGGCGCGGCGCAGGCGTACGACTGGGGCCTGGTCAACGAGGTCGTCCCGATCGAGGACCTCGAGGTCGCGACGGTCGACCTCGCCCGGCGCATGCTCGACATGTCGCCCCTCGCCCTGCGGATGCTCAAGGCGTCGCACAACGCCGCCGACGACGGCCTCGCGGGCATCCAGCAACTGGCCGGCGACGCGACGATGCTCTTCTACATGACCGAGGAGGCCCAGCACGGGCGCGACTCCTACAAGGCCAAGAACAAGCCGGACTTCCGTCAGTTCCCCAAGCGCCCCTGATCGACCGGCCGCCGGTACCGCCATGGAGGTCTCGCTCGCCGGGCTGCTGGACGACGCGCTGCCGTTCGCGCTCCCGCTGCGCCGACGCTTCCGCGGCCTCGACGTCCGCGAGGGCGTGCTCCTTCGCGGGCCGCACGGATGGGGGGAGTTCGCCCCGTTCGACGACTACTCCGCCGCGGCCGCCGGCCGCTGGCTGAGCAGCGCCATCGAGGCCGCCTACGGCGAGTGGCCCGCGGCAGTGCGCGACGTCGTCGAGGTCAACGCGATCATCCCCGCGGTCGGCGCGGACGATGCCGTCACGCTCGCTCGCCAGGCTGTCCTCGAGCGCGGGTGCCGCACCGTGAAGGTGAAGGTCGACGGCACCGACCTGGCCGCCGACGAGGCGCGGGTGGCCGGTGTGCGCGACGTGCTCGACACGGTCCTCGGCCGCGGCGTGGGTCGGCTGCGCATCGACGCGAACGCCGCGTGGACCGTCGACGCGGCCGCGGCCTCGCTGCGCCGGCTGGCCGCGTACCGCCTGGAGTACGTCGAGCAGCCGTGCGCGTCGCCCGCCGAGCTGGTCGAGCTGCGTCGCCGCATCGACGTCCCGATCGCCGCGGACGAGTCCATCCGCACGGCTGCCGACCCCGCGGCCGTGCCCGTCCGGGAGTTCGCCGACATCGCCATCTGCAAGCCGGCTCCGCTCGGCGGGGTGCGCGCCTGCCTGCAGGTCGCCGAGCGGGTGGGCGTGCCGGTCGTCGTGAGCGGCTCGCTGGACTCCTCCGTCGGGCTCGCGGTGTCTCTCGCCGCGGCGGGCGCGATGGCACAGCTTCCCTTCGCCTGCGGCCTGGGCACCGGAGCTCTCCTGGCTGACGACCTGGTGGCCGTGCCGAGCATCCCGGACGGCGGCGTCCTGCCGGTCGGACGGGTGCTGCCCGACCTCGACCGGCTCCTCGAGGCGCGCGAGCGCGTGTCGACCGAGCGGGTCGCCTTCTGGCGGGCGCGGATCGAGTCGGCCTGGCATGCCGTGCCAGGGTTGGGCGCGTGAACCCCTCCACCGCGCAGGCGCGGGTCATGGTCGACGAGCTCGTCCGCTGCGGGGTGACGGATGTCGTCCTCGCCCCCGGGTCGCGCTCGACACCCCTCGCGATCGCGGTCGCCGAAGCCGAGCAGCGCGGCGACGTCGCGCTCCACGTGCGCCTGGACGAGCGCTCCGCCGGGTATCTCGCCCTCGGCCTGGCGAAGGTGACCGGGATCCCGGCCGCGGTCATCACGACCTCGGGGACGGCCGCGGTCAACCTGCACCCAGCGGTCGTCGAGGCGGACCAGTCCGGCATCCCGCTGCTGGCCGTGACGGCCGACCGCCCGCCCCAGCTGAGGGGAATCGGCGCCAACCAGACCATCCGGCAGCCCGGCCTGTTCGGCGACGCGGTCCGGCTGGCCCTCGATCTCGCTCCGGCGACCCGCGCCCCCGGACAGGTCGTCTACTGGCGGTCCAGTGTCGACCGCGCTGTCGCCGCGGCCACGGACCCGGTGCGCCGCGGTCCGGTGCACCTCAACGTGCCCTTCGCCGAGCCGCTCGTCCCCGACGGCTCCGACGACTGGATCGAGGACCTCGACGGGCGCGAGGACGGCCGACCCTGGACGGTGGACGCCCGGCTAGTGGCGCAGATGAGCACCACGCTCGACGACGTCCTGGACGCCCTGCTCGACGACGCGACCGTGCCGGCGCGCGGCGTCGTGATCATCGGCGACCTGGCGGTGTTCGGCGACCTCGACGACCAGCGCGAGGCGGTGTCGATGGTCGACGAGCTCACCGACACGCTCGGCTGGCCCGTGATCGCGGAGCCGAGCGGGAACGGGGCCGGCTGCGACACCGCCCTGTCGCACGGCCCGCTCCTGCTCGCGGACGCGGCGTTCGCGGACGAGCACGTGCCCGACCTCGTGCTCACGGTCGGCCGTGTCGGCCTGGACCGGTCCGTACTGCGGATGGTGGCGCGCGCCGGAGTCCATGTCGCGATCGACTGCCATCCGGAGTGGAGCGACGCCACGCGGTCCGCGGACGTCGTCGTCGCCTCCGTCCCCCTGCCGCCGGGCCAGCCGGTCGTCGACGACGAGTGGCTGGTGTCCTGGCAGCGTGCCGACGTCCTCGCCGCCGCAGCCGTCGAGACGGCGCTCTTCGCCCACGACGACGCGCTCACCGGGATGCACGTCGCGCGCATCACGGCGACCGCGGTGCCGGCGGGCGGCCTGCTCTTCGTCGGCCCCTCGTGGTCGGTGCGCAACGTCGCGACCTTCGCCGCCAACACCGTGGGCGACGGCGCGGTCCTGGGCAACCGGGGCACCTCCGGCATCGACGGCTGCGTGTCGGCCGCCTGGGGGGCGGCGGTCGCGGCGCAGCGTGCCGGCGGCGCGGGCGCGCTCGCGCTGATGGGGGACCAGACCTTCGTCTACGACGTGGCCGGTCTGCTCGCGCCGGGCGAGGAGGAGCGGCCGGACCTCGTGTACGTCGTGGCGGACAACGACGGAGGCGGGATCTTCTCGTCGCTGGAGCAGGGAGCGCCCGCGCATGCCGCCGTGTTCGAGCGCGTCTTCGGGGTGCCCCTCGGCCTCGACCTCGTCGCGCTCGCCCAGGCGAACGGCATCACGGCCGTCGCCGTCGACTCGGCCGCCGCCCTCGCCGCCGCCATCGACGACGCGGTCGGGTCGGGGGGCGTGCACGTCGTGGTGGCCCGTACGTGCGGGCGTGAGCGCGAGGCGGCGACACTGGTCGCCGTCCGTGAGGCCGTGGGACAGGCGCTCGGCTCCGCATGACGGGACGGATGTCGTCGCAGCACGTACCGTGGAGCCATGTCTGACGCCGATGCCCGGCGCGAGCGTGTCCTGGACGCGGCGGCCCGCGTCTACGGCGAGCGGAGTATCGCCCGCGCCGGTCGTCGCGATGTCGCGAAGGCGGCCGACGTGTCGAGCCGCGCGGTCTCGGAGGTCGGACAGACCCGCGTCGACCTCCTGCGGGAGGTCGTCGCCGATCTCCCGTTCCCGCCGACCGCCCGCCTGATCGCCGAGCAGGCGCACCGCCCGGTCGAGCCCGCGCTCCAGACACTCCTGCGCGCCGCCCGTCAGGTGCTCGGCGACCCGGCCGCGGCGTGGGACCCATTGGAGCTCCAGGCCATCGCGATCGCGCCGTACGACGAGGCCCTGCGGTCGGTCACGGGCGCCCGGCTGGACCTGCGCTGGTCCGCCGCGCACGACGTGGTACGCCAGCTGCGCGGCCCGGGCTCGGACGACCCGGTCGACGACGCCGCCGTCCTCCACCTCGTCGCCGTCGGACTCGGCCTGGCGTACCTGGCCCCCCTCGCCCGTCAGTGGAGCGACGCCGGGTCCTGGACCGCGCTGTCGGCGCGGCTGCTGGAGTCGATGTCCGGCGTGGACGTCGAGCCGGTCCTCGGCCCCGCCCGACGCTGGCGGGTCCGCGTCACGATGGCGGCGGCACCGTCCGCGATGGCCCGGCTGCTGCGCGTGCTGGCCCATCTCGGCGTGCACGTCGTCAGCACGTTCACCGCCGGGCTCGACGACGGTCGACGGCAGGTCGACATGATCCTCATGTCGTCGGAGGACGTCGACCGCGCGACGATCGCGCACGCGCTGTCGTCCGTGGCGGCCGACGTGATCGTCGCCCGCGGCGTGGCGGACGACGCCGA
>JAFIHP010000323.1 GCA_017849335.1 Actinomycetales bacterium
GCCGGGGCCGGGCCCGAGATCGACCACGTGGTCCGCGATCGTGATGGTCTCGGGCTTGTGCTCGACGACCAGCACGGTGTTCCCCTTGTCCCGCAGCCGCAGCAGGAGCCCGTTCATCCGCTGGATGTCGTGCGGGTGCAGTCCCACGGTGGGCTCGTCGAACACGTAGGTCACGTCGGTCAGCGACGAGCCCAGATGACCGACCATCTTGACCCGCTGCGCCTCTCCCCCGGACAACGTGCCGGCCGGACGGTCGAGGGAGAGGTAGCCGAGCCCGATCTCGTCGAAGGAGTCGAGCAGGGCGCGCAGGCTGGCGAGCAGCGGGCCGACCGACGGGTCGTCGAGGCCGCGCACCCAGTCGGCGAGATCGCTGATCTGCAGGGAGCTGACGTCGGCGATGCTGCGACCGTCGATCTTCGACGACCGCGCGAGTGCGCTCAACCGGGTGCCGTCGCAGTCCGGGCACGTGGTGAACGTGACCGCCCGCTCGACGAACGCACGGATGTGCGGCTGCATCGCGTCGACGTCCTTGGCCAGGAACGACTTCTGGATCTGCGGGATGAGGCCGGAGTACGTCAGGTTGATGCCGTCGACCTTGATCTTCGTCGGCTCGCGGTACAGCAGGTCCGCCAGCTCCTTCTTCGTGTACTTCGCGATCGGCTTGTCCGGGTCGAAGTACCCGCAGCCCCGGTAGATCCGGCCGTACCAGCCGTCCATGCTGTAGCCCGGGATGGTGAGCGCACCCTCGTTGAGCGACTTGCTCGCGTCGTACAGCGCGGTCAGGTCGAAGTCGGTCACCTCGCCCCGACCCTCGCACCGCGGGCACATGCCGCCCACGATGCTGAACGCCCGCCTCTCCTTGACCTCGCGGCCACCCCGTTCGGTCGTCACCGCACCGGCTCCGCTGATCGACGCCACATTGAACGAGAAGGCCTGCGGTGATCCGATGTGCGGCTGCCCGAGCCTGCTGAACAGGATCCGGAGCATCGCGTTCGCGTCGGTCGCGGTGCCCACCGTCGAGCGCGGGTTCGCGCCCATGCGCTCCTGGTCGACGATGATCGCGGTCGTCAGCCCGTCGAGCACGTCGACGTCCGGACGACCCAACGTCGGCATGAACCCTTGGACGAACGCGCTGTATGTCTCGTTGATCAGCCGCTGCGACTCCGCGGCGATCGTGCCGAACACCAGCGAGCTCTTGCCCGACCCGGACACCCCGGTGAAGGCGGTCAGCCGCCGCTTCGGCAGCTCGATACTGACGTCCTGGAGGTTGTTCTCGCGAGCGCCGACGACGCGGATCCGGTCGTGGCTGTCAGCGGTGTGCATCGTTGCAGCGTAGGGCGCGGGTCGCACTACGGCCGCTGCTGGATGCGGATGAGGTTGCCGGCTGGGTCCCGCACCGCGCAGTCGCGTACGCCGTACGGCATATCGGTGGGCTCCTGCACGATCTCGGCCCCGCTACGGCGGACCTGCTCGAAAACCGAGTCGAGGTCGGCCGTCGCCAGGAGGACGCGCGCGTACGTCCCCTTCGCCATCATCTCGGCGATGGTCGTCCGCTCGTCATCGGTGATGCCCGGGTCGGCGCCGGGCGGCTCCAAGACGAGGTTGGTGTCGGGCTGGTTCGGCGGTCCGACGGTGAGCCACCGCATGTCGCCGTAGCCGACGTCGAGACGGACCTCGAAGCCCAGGACGTCACGGTAGAAGGCGAGCGACGCCTCGGGGTCGGTGTGGGGCAGGAAGCTGGAGTAGATGGTGATCGTCATGCAAGCCAGGCTAGGAGCCCGCAACGGCGGCCGCTTCTCGATTCCTGACCGGTCGGGTGACCTGACGTGACACGCACGGGGGCAGCTCCCCGGGCGCCGACCGCGCCAGGTCGCGGTAGGCCGTCGGCGACATGCCGACGAGCTCGGTGAACCGGGTGCTGAACGTGCCCAGTGACGAGCCGCCCACGGCGAAGCACACCTCGGTCACGCTCAGGTCGGTGCGGCGCAGCAGGTCCATCGCGCGCTCGATCCGCCGAGTCATCACATACGAGTAGGGCGACTCCCCGTAGGCCCGCTTGAACTCGCGCGAGAGGTGGCCCGCCGACATGTGCACCCCGCGCGCGAGGTTCTCGACATTGAGCGGCTGCGCGTACTCGCGGTCGATCCGATCGCGTACGCGCCGCAGCAGTGCGAGGTCGCGCAGCCGGCGGGCGCGAACGGGATCGGCGCTCACGAGCGCACCATGAACCGGTCGGGCTCCGGCAGCGGGGTGAACCCATGAGCGGCGTAGAGCCCGTGCGCATCGCGCGTGGCCAGCAGCACGCGGCGCAGACCCATCGGCTCCAGCTCTGCCAGGACCCCGTCGATCAGCCCGTGCCCGATGCCCTGCCCGCGCAGGTCCGGATCGACGAAGACGTCGCACAGCCACGCGAAGGTCGCGCTGTCCGTGACCACGCGCGCGTAGGCCACCTGGCGCCCGGACTCCCGTTCGTACACGCCGAAGTTGAGCGATCCGTCGACGGCGCGGTCCAGCGCCTCTCGGGAACGCCCAGCCGCCCAGTACGACTGCTCGCTGAGCCAGTGGTGGACCAGCGAGCGGTCGACGTCGGTCGGGTCGTCGGAGAACCGGAACGCCGCATCCACCCACCGATCGTAGGCGGCCGACTACGTCGGTGGGACGAACGCCGCCCGGGCGGCGAGAGCGCGCTCGCGGACGGAGCAGTCGGGCGCGTGGTCGTTCACCAGGCCCATCGCCTGCATGAACGCATAGGCGGTGGTCGGCCCGAAGAACCGCCAGCCTCGCTTCTTGAGGTCCTTCGCCATGGCGATCGATGCCGGGGAGGTCGCGGCGAACTCGGGCCACGCGAGCTCCTCCGGCCGCGGCTCGAACCGCCAGACGTAGGCGGCCAGTGATCCCTCGGCCTCGACGAGCTCCACCGCGCGCTGGGCGTTGTTGATCGTCGCCTCGATCTTCCCGCGATGTCGCACGATGCCGGCGTCGCCGAGCAGGCGCTCGACGTCCGCCTCGTCGAATCCCGCGACCTGCCGAGGGTCGAACCCGGCGAAGGCGGCCCGGAAGTTCTCCCGCTTCACCAGGATGGTCCGCCAGGACAAGCCGGACTGGAACCCCTCGAGGCAGATCTTCTCGAACAGCCGCTGATCATCGGAGACAGGGAACCCACACTCGGTGTCGTGATAGCCGAGGAACTGGGCCTCGCCGGCGACCCACCCGCAGCGCGGCAACCCGTCGGGCCCGATGAACGGCGCCACCTCAGGCCGCCACGAACGCGAGGCGCGGATCGAAACGCAGCAGGACGACGAACATGGGTTCCCCTCTACGGTCTGACGGAAGACTCGTGGACGACGCCCGCGAGCCACGACTCGAGTGACGCGACCTCGCACTCCACCATCGCGTCGTCGCCGTACGCGTTCGACAGCGTCGCCGCACCTTGGCTGAACACGAGCACGTGCATCGCGCACGCGTCGGCGTTGTCGCCCACGCCGATCGCGTCGAACTGCTCGCGCAGCCACGTGCGGAAGCACTCGAAGAGGGCGAGCGCCTGAGGTCGGGCCGGATGCCGCAGCTTGGCGAGCTCCGCGGTGAGCGTCCCGAGCGGGCAGCCGTAGAGCCGGATGTCGGGGCCGTTGGCGATCACGATGCGGGCGAACCGCCGGACCCGTCCCGCGGGCGTGGGCTCCTGACGTTCCCACTCCGCCAGCATCGCGCGCGTGCCGGCGAGCCGTGCCTCGATGACGGCGTCGAGGATCTCGTCCTTCGTCCGGAAGTGGTAGTAGAAGTTGCCCCGCGACAGGCCCACGGCGGCCGCGACGTCGGCGAACGACGTGTGCTCGAAGCCTCGCTCGTAGACCAGCCGGTCGGCGGCCGCCACGATGCGGGCGCGGGTCTCCCCCGCGGTGTGCGACGCCATGACGACACTGTAGGACACGCGTCCTAGACGGTGTCAACGCCGCAGCGCTGGGCCAGTCCGTCGATCCCCGCGCGGATCATCCGGCCGTAGCCGTCGTCGGCGAGCTGGCTGACGTGCTCGCGCGCCTTCGCCAGGTGGCGCCGAGCCTCGCCCGTCGCCCCGGCCCGTTCGTAGTCGTCGCCCAGGTTCAGGTGCAAGGACGGAAGCATGGCCAGCGGCTGCACGATGCCGATGTCCTCCCAGTCGGTGGCGTCGGACTGCGCCCATGCGGCTAGGGCCCGCTCGTCCCACGCGGTCTCGCCCGCGAGGTCGGGCTCGAGGTCGGCGGCATAGTGCGCGTCGCCCGTCCCGTCGGAGGCGGCCCCGCCTGCCAGCGCCGCCGAGATCTCCCGCCACAGAGCGGTGTCCATGCGCGGACGCTAGGCCCGAGGTCTGACACCGTCGGGCGGCGTCAGCCGCCGGGTGCGTACGTGCCGAACGACCACAGGTTCCCGTCCGGGTCGCGGACGCCGGCGTCGCGACTGCCGTAGTCCGTCGACGACGGCTCGTACAGTGACGTCGCGCCGGCCGCCAGGGCCGCGGAGTAGGCCGCGTCCACGTCGTCGGTCACCAGGTACGCCGCCTGGGTCCCGGGGACCTGCGGCCAGCGGGAGACCTCCCGGTCGGCGCCCACCATCACTCCCCCACCGCGCGGCCGGCGGTACTCGCCGTGGACCAGCAGCCCGTCGTCGTCGCGGTGCACGGCCAGCTCGGTGAAGCCCACCGCCTCGAGCCACGCGATCATCGCGTCCACCTCCCGCAGTCGCAGGGAGAGCCACATCCCGGGCACGCCGTTCGTCATCGTCGCTCCTGATCGTCGGTGCCGTTCCTCCGCGTCACCACCCTGCCCCGTCGAGGGTGGCCGAGGCTTGAAGGATGGGGAACTCCTCGCGCAGCCACTCGCTCGGGCTGAGGCCGGCAAGCGACGTCCGCTCACGGGACAGGTGCGCGTGGTCGCTGAAGCCGGACTCGGAGGCGACCTCGGCGAGCTGTGGCGCGGCACCGGTCCGCGCGACGGCACCCATGACGCGTCGGCGGGCGCGGTCGAACCTCGCGACCCGCCGGAAGGTCCGCGGATCGAGTCCGGTCTCCGCCTGCACGAGCGTCGACAGCCGGCGCCGGCTGTAGCCGACCGCAGCCGCCGTCGCGGCGACACTGGCCCCGTGGGCCAGCAGGTCCAGGGCGTGCTCGACCGGACCAGGCGTGGTCCGGCGACACTCGAGCACGGCACGACGGACGTGACGTCGGACGATCGCGTCCCACTGCTCCGGCCCGCTCGCGTCGAGCACGGCGGGCAGCTCACGCAGCCAGGAGGGTCCCCACGACGTCGTCGCATCGACCAGCTCACCCCGCAGGGCGCCGGCCGGAAGCCCGAGGACGCGCCGGCAGGCCGCGACCGTCAGGTCGAGCTGGACGCCGACGAGCGTGCCGTCATGGCGGATGATCGCGGGAGCGGTGTGCAGGCCCGAGATGCACGCCCACCGGGCGCTCCGGCTCCCGGCATCGCCCTCCCACTGCACGTCCAGCGGCTGGCCGACGGCGACGACGATCGTGACCGTCGGGCCCGGAAGGCCCCGGTGGTGGCCCGGCTCGCCCAGACGCAGGTCGTACGGCGTGTATCGGATCGACCCGGGACCGGAGGGCATCCTGAATGCTAGCCGCGAGAACGTGCGATGCTCCGGCCGTGCCTCGGCCCCCGCACCCGGCTCCGCCGCGCATCACGTCGCCGTCGGTCTCGTCGCTCGACCCGGCGGACCCGGAGTGGTCGGAGTCCGGGTACGAGCTCGACGGCGTCCACGTCACGGGAGCAGACCTGACCGGACGTCGACTGCGCGACGTTCGCTGGCGGGAGTCGGTGATCGCCGATGCCACCGTCGACGATATCGACCTGCGCGGTGCCCGACTGACCGACGTTCGGCTGGAGGCGGTCACCGCGACGACCTTCTCGGCCCCGCTCAGCACGTGGCGCGACGCCGAGGTGACGGCGAGCCGATGGGGCGCCGCCGAGCTGTACGAGGTGCAGTGGACGTCGGTCGTCCTGCGCGGCTGCAAGGTCGCCTACCTCAACCTGCGGGGGTCGACCCTGGTCGACGTCCTGCTGGAGGACTGCGTCATCGACGCCCTCGACCTGCAGGCTGCCAGGGTGGAACGGCTCGCTGTCGTCGGCGGGCGCGTCGGCGAGCTCCTGCTGGCCGAATCGATGCTGCGCGACGTCGACCTGCGCGCCGCCACGATCGACGACGTCTCCCCCGCCCGCGCCCTCGTGGGTGCCAGTCTCACGACTGTCCAGGTGCTGGACGTCGCCCCGCGGCTGGCCGCGGAGCTCGGCATCGACGTCCACTGACCCGCTCCCCCACCGGAACCGCCGCGTCAATACGCTTGCCGCGTGTCGAAGGTACTGAACTCCCTGCCCGTCGGCGAGCGCGTCGGCATCGCCTTCTCCGGTGGCCTGGACACCTCGGTGGCCGTCGCCTGGATGCGTGTCAACGGTGCGGTGCCGTGCACCTACACCGCTGACATCGGCCAGTACGACGAGCCGGACATCGAGTCGGTCCCGGGCCGCGCGACCCAGTACGGCGCCGAGATCTCCCGGCTCGTCGACTGCAAGTCCGCCCTCGTCGAGGAGGGCCTGGCAGCGCTCGGGTGCGGGGCGTTCCACATCCGGTCGGGCGGCAAGCAGTACTTCAACACGACTCCCCTGGGCCGAGCGGTCACCGGCACGCTCCTCGTGCGCGCCATGCGTGATGACGACGTGTCGATCTGGGGCGACGGATCGACCTTCAAGGGCAACGACATCGAGCGGTTCTACCGGTACGGGCTGCTCGCCAACCCCGAGCTCCGCATCTACAAGCCCTGGCTCGACGCGCAGTTCGTCGACGAGCTCGGCGGGCGCACGGAGATGTCGCAGTGGCTCACCGCTCACGACCTCCCCTACCGGGACAGCGTCGAGAAGGCCTACTCGACCGATGCCAACCTCTGGGGCGCCACCCACGAGGCCAAGCGGCTGGAGCACCTCGACGCCTCGATCGAGCTCGTCGAGCCGATCATGGGCGTCCGCTTCTGGGACCCTGCCGTGGCCATCGAGACCGAGGACGTGACCATCGAGTTCCTGCAGGGCCGACCCGTGGCGATCAACGGGCGGGCCTACGAGGATGCCGTCGCCCTCGTGCACGAGGCGAACGTCATCGGCGGTCGACACGGTCTCGGCATGGCCGACCAGATCGAGAACCGGATCATCGAGGCCAAGAGCCGCGGGATCTACGAGGCCCCCGGCATGGCACTGCTGTTCGCCGCGTACGAGCGGCTCGTCTCGGCGATCCACAACGAGGACACGATCGCCAACTACCACGCCGAGGGCCGACGCCTGGGCCGGTTGCTGTATGAGGGCCGGTGGCTTGATCCGCAGGCCCTGATGCTGCGGGAGTCCCTCCAGCGCTGGGTCGCCTCCGCCGTGACCGGGTCCGTCACCCTGCGGCTGCGCCGCGGCGACGACTACTCGATCATCGACACGCGCGGACCGGCGCTGAGCTACCACCCGGACCGGCTCTCGATGGAGCGCACCGAGGACGCCGCGTTCGGCCCGGTCGACCGGATCGGCCAGCTGACGATGCGCAACCTCGACATCGCCGACTCCCGTGCCAAGCTCGAGCTCTACGCCGCCCAGGGGCAGCTGCTGCCGGGCCAGGAGCGGCTGGTGGGGCGCCTGTCTCCTGGCGGGGCCGCGGCGATCGCCGCTCTGCCCCCGGAGTCGGCACCCGAGGACGACGAGGTCGAGTCCCTCGACCGGGCCGCGATGGAGGCCGGCACCGACTGAGCCGCGGCCTGACTCGCCTCGCGGCTTTACCAAACCCTTACGTCCCTCGTGCATCAACCACGGAACCGCGTGGAATAACAACCACGTCACACCTGCTGTCATCAGGTGAACCGTGACGAAGGGATGAGGACATGAGCGAGTCGATGCGTGGCAGCCGGCTGGGTGCCCTGAGCTACGAGACCGATGCACACGTCGTCCAGGCCGAGCGGCTGGCCGTCGCCTACCAGTGCCCCGAGGGGCACCGGACCGTCGTCCCCTACTCGGTCGAGGCCGAGGAGATCCCCTACGAGTGGACCTGCCGGTGCGGCCGGACCGCCGTGCGGCCGGACGTCGAGGCCCCGGAGCGCAAGCCCGAGCGTCATCAGCGCAGTCACTGGGACATGCTGCTCGAGCGGCGGACCATCGCCGACCTGGAGGAGCTGCTCCAGGAGCGCCTGGCGCTCCTGCACGACCAGCAGGGACTGACGGCGCTGGCCAAGTCGGCCTGAGGCCGACGCGACGCGACCTACGCGGGCGGAAGCTGCCCGTACGAGCCCCCGGCACCCCCTGGTGCCGGGGGCTCATCGCGTGGAACGTCGGTGCGGATGACCGTCCCCTGGATCACGTCTCCGCCCGGATAGCGGACGCCCGGCATCCGGACGGTGGTGACCCGGCTGTCCAGCCAGGCCCGCCCGCGGCGGCTGAACAGGCGGCGCGTCGGCGGCAGGAGCAGGAGGACTCCCAGCAGGTCCGTCCAGAACCCTGGGATGGCGATCAGCAGGCCGGCGACGAACGCGGTCGCGTGCCGGCCGGGATCGACCGTCCCGCCGGACGCCTGGGCGCGCTGAACGTCTCGCATCGCCGCGTCACCCGCGTTCCGCATCACCGCGAAACCGGCCGGGATCCCGGCGAGCAGGAGCAGCAGCATCCAGCCCCAGCCGATCCACACCGCGACGAGGTACGCCGTCGCGACCTCCAGCAGGGGGTAGCCGAAGACCAGGAGCCGGGTGCGGTAGCTCATCCGCGCTCCCGCGAGCGCCGGGCGAGGCTCCGCGCGCGCATCCGCGTCACCTTGTCGTCGACACCCCACGCGGTCACGCGCCACAAGGCCTCGAAGACGATCTTGCGGCTCATCTTGCTCGCGCCCTGGGTGCGCTCGACGAACGTGATCGGCACCTCCCGGACCCGCAGTCCGCGCTGCATCGCGCGCCAGGCCAGGTCCACTTGGAAGCAGTAGCCCTGGGACGCGACCTCGTGCAGGTCGAGCTTGCGCAGTGTCTCGGCGCGGAACGCCCGGTACCCGCCGGTGATGTCGCGGATCGGCACGCCCAGCAGCATCCGGGAGTACAGGCTCCCGCCCTGCGAGATCAGCTGCCGGCTCTTAGGCCAGTTGACCGTCGCCCCGCCGGGGACCCATCGCGACCCCAGGACGAGGTCGGCATCGCGGAGCGCGTCGAGCAGCCGCGGGAGCTGCTCTGGCTGGTGGGAACCGTCGGCGTCCATCTCGACGACCACGTCGTACCCGGCCTGCAGCGCCCAGGCGAAGCCGGCGAGGTACGCCGCTCCCAGACCCTCCTTGCCGAGCCGGTGCATCACGTGGACGTGGTCGTCAGCTGCCGCGAGCTCGTCGGCCTTGCGGCCGGTGCCGTCCGGGGAGTTGTCATCGGTGACGAGGACGTCGGCTTCCGGAACCGAGGCCCGC